>CBDUXI010000119.1:0-1508 GCA_965371175.1 uncultured bacterium | reverse complement strand
ATGTGGAAAGAGCGCTGGCCGGGCGTACCCGTTGATGAGGTGCCCATAAGCAGCATCACCAACGGGGTCAATACACGCAGCTGGATTCCCGCGGAGATGGCACAACTTTTTGACCGGTATCTCGGCCCGGACTGGTTATCAAAACCCGCCGATCAAACCATCTGGAAACGGATCGATTCCATTCCCGATGAAGAGCTGTGGCGCACGCATGAACGCCGTCGCGAGCGGCTGGTTGCCTTCACCCGCCGGCGACAGGCCGAGCAGATCAAGAGGCGTGGCGGGCGCGACCTGGAGCTGCGGGCGGCCGGCGAGGCCTTAAACCCCGAAGCCCTGACCATCGGGTTTGCCCGTCGCTTTGCCACCTATAAACGCGCCACACTGATCTTCCGGGACCCCGAACGCCTGCGGAAAATCCTCACCGACCCGGAAAGACCTGTCCAGCTTATCTTCGCCGGCAAGGCGCACCCACGGGACAATGAGGGCAAGGCACTGATCAAACACCTCATCCATTTCGCCCGCGCTGAGGATATGTACCGGCGCATTGTCTTTTTGGAAAACTATGATATTACCATCGGCCGGTACCTGGTGCAGGGGGTGGACGTCTGGCTGAATACCCCCCGCCGCCCGCTTGAAGCCAGTGGGACAAGCGGAATGAAAGTGCTCTTCAATGGCGGGCTGAACTTCTCCATCCTTGATGGGTGGTGGGTGGAGGCGTATTCTCCGGAACGCGGCTGGGCCATCGGCTCAGGCGAGGAGTACGAGGATCACGACTACCAGGACGATGTCGAGGCCAGTGCCATTTACGACTTGCTCGAAAAAGAGATCGTGCCCTTGTTTTACGACCGGGGCAGTGACGGTTTACCGCGCGGCTGGATCGCCAAAATGAAAAACTCCATGCGCGAGTTATGCCCGATGTTTAACACCAACCGCATGGTCCGGGAATACACCGAAAAGTTTTATTTGCCCGCCTGCCAGCGATTCCGCCGGTTTTTGGAAAACGGCACCCAACCCATCAAGGCATACCAGCAATGGATGGGAAAAATCCAAAGCCAATGGGATAATGTCAAGATCCTGGAACTTACCTCAAACAGCCAGGGCCCCATCCCCGTGGGCATGCCGATTAAAATCCAGGTCAAGGCGCACCTGGGCTCCTTGACCCCGGACGACGTGCTTGTGCAGGCTTACCTTGGGCGGCTGGACAGCGAAAACCGGATAACCGACGCCTCACCCGTCTCCATGGAGGCACAGGGGCAGACCGGTGATGGCGTCTGGGAGTTTGCGGCGACAACCTCCTGCCGCCAGAGCGGGCGGTTCGGGTATTCGGCCCGCGTGTTGCCGTCTCATCCCGAACTGGTCAATCCGTTTGAACTCGGCCTCATTCGTTGGGCCGGGGCAGAACCTTAGGTTTCATGGCCTGACCGTTGGGCCCATTCACCGGGAGTGATTCTTCCCCTGAGACAGAATCAAGAACAAACGTCCCATGTCACCAAACCACCAGCACCCTGCCC
>CBDUXI010000118.1:0-1681 GCA_965371175.1 uncultured bacterium | reverse complement strand
TGCGAGGCGCGTGAAGTTTTTGTAAATCAGAGGCCACGATGGGCAGCTTTGCAGGCCACCAGCTTTGCTCTGCTGGTTGGCAGATAGAGGCATGTGGAACATGACCGTGCCCCAGCGTGGCCTCTGATTTACAAAAAAACGAAGCCGGTGCCGTGATATCCGCCGCCGTTACGCAACCGTGACGTAGATTCCCGCCATTATCATGGCAATCCCCGCCCAATAGCGTAAGGAAACCTGTTCTCCCAAAAAAAACAGGCTGATCAGCGGCACAAACACGAACGACAGGGCAAAAAACGGATAGGCCACGGTGAGCGGCAGTTCCTTGAGCAGCCATACCCACAGGACGGTGGCGCTGCCGTATACCGCCAGCGACAGCAGAAAATACGGCTCATACGCCAGACGCAGGAGGCCCGATGCCCCGTCCGTACCGGCAAGGGTGCGGGCGGAGAGCTTGAACAGAAGCTGCCCCGCCGCCAGGGCCAGCACGCAAGTAAACACCAGCGCCGTTTGCAGTGCCGTCATTTCTTTCCTCCCTGTTCCAGTTCCCGCACCGTTTGCAGCCGCTTTTGCAACGGCGTGCGCGGGGTGTTCTGCACGTCGTACCCCAAAAATGCGAGCAGCAGTTGAAACCCTAAAATGGTGGGCAATCCCGCCAGCATCACGGTACCGCTACTGGCGGCCACGCCGGATTGCACCGAAACCAGCCACTGCCAGCCGCCAAACGTGATGCCAAACAGCATCAACAGCAGCCCGAAGATCATCTCAAACGTAGCCAGGGACGTGTCGCGCAGCACGTAGTTATAAAAAAACCGCTTCACGCAGTTGGACAGGGTTTTAAAGAAGAACTCGGGGGCCACGCCGCCTACGCTCAGGTTGCTCTTTTCGTCCCCGTACACGGCCTGCATGGGCACGTCCATCACCAGCGCCCGGATGGTGTTCAGGCGAAACAGCATGTCGGACTCAAAAAAGTAGCGCTCGCTCACCTTGTCCAGCGGCAACTCCTTCAGCACCCGGGTGTGGATAGCGGTATAGCCGTTGGTGGGGTCAAACAGGTCCCAGTAGCCGGTGGAAAACTTGGTGGCCGCCGACAGCACCGCATTGCCAAGCAGCCGGAAAAACGGCATCTGCGCCACGTCTTCCGGGTGGTAAAAGCGGTTGCCCTTGGTGTAGTCGGCCTCGCCGTTTGCGATGGGCGCTACAAATCGGGGAATAAGACCCGGGTCCATCTGCCCGTCGCCATCAATCTTGACCACCACCTCCGCGCCGTCCTCCACGGCCTTGCGGTAGCCGGTGATCACCGCCCCCCCCACACCCTTGTTTTCCGCGTGGCGCAGCACCGTCACGCGGGCATTTTTGACCTTTTCCACCGCAGCGCCGCTGCCGTCCGGGCAGGCGTCGTCCACCACATAGATGTGCGCAACCTCGGGACCGATGCGCTCGATCACCTCCAGAACGTGGTCCTTCACCCGATAACACGGGATCACCACGGCGATGTTGTATGCAGTTGCCATGACCGGTATCGTAAAGAACCGCGCCCGATTTCCCAAGTGGAATGAAAAATGGGGGCTAAAGAAACTCTCGTTCGTACCGGACCCATCCCCTCGCCAGACTCTGGATTCCCGCGTACGCGGGAATGACAATCGGGGGAGGCGGTGGAGATGCTGCCATATCCGAGGCGCGT
>CBDUXI010000117.1:0-2104 GCA_965371175.1 uncultured bacterium | reverse complement strand
TTTGGCTCATCCAGCATGTTCGTCATGCTGTCGAACAACCCTGCCGCCATCTCTTCCTGTGGCGCCGCCGGGACTTCTTCGTCTTCAATGGCCAGCAGGTGTTTGGGGATGTCGTCCAGAAAGCGGGACGGCAGGCGCTTTACGGTTTCGCCGTAGCGGTTTCGGGAATCGGCCCAGCACAGGGTCAGCCGTTTTTTTGCCCGGGTGATGCCCACATAGGTCAGGCGCCGCTCCTCGGCCAGCTCGCGCCCTTCCTCCACGCTGCGGGTGTGGGGCAGAAAACCCTCTTCCATACCGGCGAAGTACACATGGTCAAATTCCAGTCCCTTGGCTGCGTGCAGGGTGATGATGGTCACCTTGCCTTTGACCTCCTCTTCGTCGTCCAGCCGGTCCAGCAGGCTCAAGTGCTCTAAAAAGCCGGACAGGGTGGGCTCGGTCTCGCGCTTGATGTAGCGGCTGAGCATCCGCACCACTTCTTCGGCGGAGTCCACCCGGAACTGGGCGATGCGGTCGTTATCGGCGCTGTCTTTCCAGTGGGTGGCCAGGTCGGTATCGGCAATCAGGCGGCGCAGGGCGGATTCCATGTCGCCGTGGGTGAAGTCAAACTTGATCTCGGCCATCAGGTCGATAAACGCCTGGATGGAATGGCGCGCGGCCTTGGGCACTTCCGGAATATCACCGGCGTGATCCAGCGCGGTATACAGGGTCATTTCACCCGCCTTGGCGTAGCGGGCGCAGGCCACCAGCGTCATGGCGCCGATGCCGCGCCGGGGGGTATTGATGACCCGCCGCAGGGCCACTTCGTCCGCATCGTTGACCAGCAGCCGCAGGTAGGCGGTAATGTCGCGAATTTCGGCCCGGTCAAAAAATCCGGTGGCACCCACCACCACGTACGGCAGGTGGGCTTCCCGCAGGGCGGCTTCAAACGCCCGGCTCTGCATGTTGGTGCGGATCAGGATGGCAAAGCCCGACAGGTCCTGCTTTTGGGCAAAATGAACCAGATTCAGGTGCTCCACCACCTGGCGGGCCTCATCTTCCGCATCCTTGCCGTTGATAATGCCGATCTTTTTGCCTTCGCCCAATTCCGACCAGAGCCGTTTGGGGTGGCGGTCTTCTACCTTTTCGATAATGTGGCCCGCCGCCTCCAGAATGCGCCCGGTGGAGCGGTAGTTCTGGGTGAGGGTCACTTCATGGCAGCCGCTGAATTCTTCGGCGAAGCGGGAGAACATGCCAATTTCCGCTCCGCGCCAGCCGTAGATGGCCTGATCGTCGTCGCCCACCACGGCCATGCTGCCGGTGCCGTCCCACAGCAGTTTCAGCAGTTCGTACTGGGCGGCGTTGGTGTCCTGAAACTCGTCCACCAGAATGTGATCAAAGCGCCGCTGCCACCCCACCTTCACGTGTCCGTGCGCCCGGAACAGGCGAATGGTGGAAAGCAGCAAGTCGTCAAAATCCACCGCGTTCATGCTGGCAAGCAGGTTCTGATACTGGGCATACACGCCTTTTACCAGCGTGTCGTGGCTGTTATTTTCCGGGTAGTCGGACGGGGTTTGCAGGCGGTTTTTGGCCAGGGAGATGGCCGTGAGCACCTCATCGGCGGTGGCGTCCGTACTGGTGTCGGTGAGGATGGAGCGGACCAGCCCTTTCTGGTCGGCATCGCCAAAAATGGTGAACTGCTCTCCCAGCCCGATGTGTTCGCCGTCGGCTCGCAAAATACGCAGGCACAGGGAATGAAAGGTGGTGACGGTCAGTCCCCGGCTTGCCTTTTTATCTTTTAACAGGGGTGCAACGCGTCCCCGCATTTCCCGCGCGGCTTTGTTGGTAAAGGTGACCGCAACCACCTTTCCCGCGGGCACCTTGCGGTCGGCGATCAAATGGGCGATGCGGTGGGTGATGACCCGGGTCTTTCCGGTACCGGCTCCGGCAAAGATCATTAGCGGACCGTCCCCGTGCACCACGGCTTCCCGCTGCTGGCGGTTTAATTTTCCAAGCGGAATACGGGAGGGAGGAGAATGCAACGAAGGGGCCTTTGGCAGAATGGAGAAACCCGAATAATGCCACAGAACACCGCATTATTGAAGTGTTCAAAAGTGTCATTTATTGA
>CBDUXI010000116.1:0-2222 GCA_965371175.1 uncultured bacterium | reverse complement strand
CCCAAACACCTGCTGGCCATTGAAGAAGAAGAAGTCCCGGCGGCGCAACAGGAAGAGATGGCGGCAGGGTTTTTCGACAGCATGAAGAACATGCTGGATTAGCCAAAACTGGTCTACTCCCCTTCACTCCGGGAAAGCGCTTCCCATCCACTCAAAGCGGACAGCGGCCCACACGCCGATGAACACAATCGCTGCGGACAAAGGTGCCCAGCAGGCCAGAGGCGGCAACACTCCGGCCAACGGCAGGGCCAGCACCAGCGGCAGCCCCACTTTGCGCGGCGGTCCGTTCTTCCGAAGCAGCGCGACGGCGCACACCAGGGCCAGTATTGCACTCCCGGTTGCCCCCACCATGGCCGGGGGTGGGGGGATGGAGGCAAAGGCCATGAACAGGCATACAAAGGCCAGGTTGAGGGGCGCGGCGGTTTCCCAGAACGGCTCCACCCGTCCCGCCAGATAAAACCCCGCAGCGGCAATGCCGGTAACCAGCCCGAACAGGGCGGCAAGGGGAACCATAAGAATGATGATCGGATAGACCAATCCAACATCGTATTTTGGAAACAGCACGGCGGGAACCATCGCCAACGCCAGGAGTGCCAGCACCGTAAGCTCCACCCACAGGGCCAGGCGGTTGCTCCGGATTAAGAGGGTGTGTTTCAACGTCAACCCTTTCCTGCCTTCATCACGCTGGATCGTCAGGCTTCATGATCGTATCCAGCAGCGCCGCCACTGCACTCAACAGGCCCTTTTCTCCCCGCGTCGAAATCAGCACCCAGTCCACCTTTGGGCCGGAAGCGTACACCAGCCGCCCGGTGTTTTCCGTTTGCAGCCACACGGTCCCACCCGCCACCTGGTACGCCACGGACTGATCCGGCACCCCCATCCGTCCTTTGGGAACCAACACGGCAATCACGTCCCCGGCGGCACCCGCCCTGTCCCGGTAGCGGATCATCCCCAGACCGCCGCCGCCAAACTGCAACCCGCGCACGCCGGAGGCCACCAACCCTGCCCGCGTTAAGTCGGGCACGCGGGCATCCTCCACCCGCTCTTTTAGCCACAAGGCCAGCTTTTGCCGATCCGACGATTGAAACGGAGTCACTCCGGACCCGGTAAAGGCCCGGTGCAGGGTCATCAATTCCGTGGTGAAATTTCGGGAGGTCGGCAGCGGCGCGGAAATGCCCGACAGAAAAGACGTGGCCCCCCACACCGCCAGCATAAAAAAAACGGCAAACAGCGTCAGCATAATCATCCCGCGACGCATGTTCTCCGCTTCGTGTGGCGGCAGTTCGGGCGGCTGCCCGGATAGGGAGTCTTGATCGGTCATACGGGTACACACTGTATGGGGAATTTGCATCCGTGACAATGCCCGACACAACATATATGACCATTAAATGGGCGTTTAAAAGAACCGCACGCCACCGTCGTTGACTTGGGCCGGATACCGGCCTTACCCTCACCAGTTGGGATACCCCAAACGCACAATTCGCGCCAATTACTTTCAGGATACCGAGGCCTGCTTATGATCATGCACAACCCGCCGCACCCCAAACCCGAACAAAAAGCCCCGGAACAGTCCGACCCCGGCTTTACCAGCGAGTACCCCGCGTCGGAGAAGGTATATGTAGAGGGCTCCACCCCCGATATCCGGGTGCCCATGCGCAAAATTTCCCTGTCCGCCACCCACAGCGGACCCAAGCCGGTGGATAACCCGCCGGTCTATGTGTATGACCCGTCCGGTCCCTATACCGACCCGCAGGCAAAAATCAATATCTACAAGGGGCTGGCCCCCATCCGCGCAGACTGGATTGCCGCGCGCGGCGATACCGAACAGCTTGACGGCCTGTCCAGCCGTTACGGCAGGCAGCGGGAGGAAGACGCCGAATTAAACGCGATCCGCTTCCCGCAAAAGTCTCAGCCGTTGCGCGCCAGGGGCGGCGCCAACGTCTCGCAGATGTACTACGCCAGAAAAGGCATCATCACGCCAGAGATGGAGTACATCGCCATCCGCGAGAACCAGCGGGTGGAAGAGGTGCCGGAAGTGTACAAGCACCAGCATCCGGGTCAGTCGTTCGGGGCCGCCACCCCCAAGCTGATCACCCCGGAATTTGTGCGGGACGAAGTGGCCCGCGGCCGCGCCATCATCCCCGCCAACATCAACCACCCGGAAGTGGAGCCGATGATCATCGGCCGCAACTTCCTGGTGAAGATCAACGCCAACATCGGCA
>CBDUXI010000115.1:0-2395 GCA_965371175.1 uncultured bacterium | reverse complement strand
CGAGCACCGCCCAACACAGCAATCGGGCCGCTCGAAACGGTTTTGAGAGGTGCCCTCTAGCGGGTGTCAGGCCGACGTAGCTCAGTTGGTAGAGCAGCTGATTCGTAATCAGCAGGTCAGCGGTTCAATTCCGCTCGTCGGCTCCACATTAAATCAATGGGCTGAGCCTTTCTTTGGTGCAAAGCCAATCCGCTTGCACCAACGTCCTGCACAAATCGGATGAATGGGAGCATGTCTGCGGATGACCAGAGAGCGGCTGTTGTGGGTGGGTTCACTGATCGCGTCTGTGGTGATCATTCTGGTTGCCATCCGCACGCTGGCGCCTCAATGGATGGAGAGGGGGCCGGACGGCCTGCCGGTGGTGCAGATCGACGGCGAGGTACCCCCGTTTTTTGACGCCGTATTTTCCGAACTGGACGCAACGACCCACTTTCTCAACGAGCCGTATGTGGGCCATCGGCGGCGGGCGCTGGTGCCGGAGAACGGCGAGGGCGAACTGGACGGAAATGCCCCGTTCGACCTGCTTGGATTCCGCAACCGCTCCATCCCCATCGTGGCCGATATTATTACCATGGGGAACAGCCACACGGCTGGTTCCGGCGTCCCCCTGGACTGGAACTGGCCCGCCTTCCTGCTGCGTAATCTGGGCGACAAGGAGCCGGTGTTGTACAACATGGGTCAGGCTGGCTGGGGGGCCATCCATACCCTGCACATGTTCGACAAGGCCGTGCGCTTCCGTCCGCGGGTGGTGGTGGTGGCGTTGCATACCGGTGGCGACACGCTCAAGTCGGTGCACATGGCCTACAGCATGGATGTATGGAAGCATCTGCGCCCAGGCCATAGCCGGCCCAAATCGTCGCCTGTTGTCGGCCCGTCGGACGTGACCGAACGCTGGAATGTGAAATTTGCGGATGGTGTGAAGATGGTCTTTGACCCGGTGGCGGCCATGGCCCCGAACGACCGGAACTACCCCGGCACGCTGGAGGGGCTGGAGATCATGGGCGAGGCCGCGCGGCTGATTGACCGGATGGCCGGAGAGCGGGGGATCCCGGTCATTTTCACGATTATCCCGACCAAGGAACTGGTCTACGCGAAAAAAGTCCGCCGGGATGGACTTGTCCCTCCCGGGGCATACGTCAACCTGGTGGAGGACGAAACCCAGAACATCAAGGAACTGTCCGGACAACTCGATGCGCTGCCCAACTCAATCTATGTGGATATGCTGGCGTCCTTGCAGCAGGCGGCGATGGACGACAACCAGCCGCTTTATCCCCGTGGCGCCACGGTCTACCCCGGCCCGCTCGGATTCAAGGCCTACGCCGCCTCACTGACTCAGGCGGTGGACCGGCTGCTTCCCGACCGGCCGCAGCCGGGGCTGTTCCGTACGCTGTCACCCGATGGCGGCACCCGCGCGTTCTACCGGATATTTGCAAGCACCATCGTCCGGTTTAAAAATGAACAAACGATGCGGGACAACGGCTGGGGAACCCGGATCGAGGCAATTCCCTCGGGAACGGATCGGGACCTGGCTCACCTGCACTACCGGGGGATCATCAAATCGGTGGATTCGGGACGCTGGGGACCCGAAAAGAAGTAACCGACGCGATCCACCGGCGCGTGCCGACCCGGTTTTTCAAAAGGGATGGGTTCCTTTCCGCCGCTATCTATTTAAGCGCCTGCTTGATGGATTGACGCAGTTCCTCCAGTAGCGGGTGTTCCGGGTCGATGGCCTGGATGGCCCCGGCGGCTTTCCCGGCGTCGTCTACCCGGAGTTCCTGGAGGAACGCGATGCCTGCCGCGTAGTAGTGCTTGATTGCCTTTCTTTGGCTCTGCTTCACCCCCGCCCCGTGAGCGTGGGCGGAACCCAGGTTGAACAGGGCGTCGGCCAGCCCTGTTTTTGCCGCCATGCCCCACCACTTGACCGCCGCTTCGGCATCTCGGGGCGTCCCCCGCCCGAAGGCGTACATGTTGCCCAGCAGGTAACCGGCCTCGGCATGCCCCACCTCGGCGGCCTGTTGCAGCCAGCCGATCGCCTTGACGAAATCCTGCGGCACGCCCCGGCCATCGTGGTGCATGGCTCCCAGCCGGTGCCAGGCGCTGGGTTCCCCCTGCTCGGCGGCCAGGGTATACCAGCGCAGCGCCTCGGCATTGTCTTGCGGCATGCCGGTGCCGGTTTCGTGCAGGGTGCCCAGCAGATACTGCGCCCACGCCTGCCCCTGATCCGCCCCATGCCGGATCCACTCCACCGCGTTCAGTACGTCTTTTGTGGTAATCGGATACCGATTCCGGTCCATCAATACCGGCAGCACTATGGGCGGCTCGTTCGCCTCTGGCGGTGTGGGCTGTGGCGTTGGCTGTGGCGTTGGCTGTGGCGTTGGCTGTGGCGTTGGCTGTG
>CBDUXI010000114.1:0-2473 GCA_965371175.1 uncultured bacterium | reverse complement strand
CGAGGAGGCGCTGGATGGCAGGGATTGCTACGTGGTGGAGAGCACCCCGAAGGACGCTGTGGAGTTCACCCGCCGGGTCTCCTGGATCGATAAGGCGACCTTCCTCCCCTTGAAGGAGGAATACTACGACCGCCAGGGCGAACTGTACCGGGTGTTCACGGCGGACGAGGTCAAGGACGTTGGGGCCGAAGGGCGGAACGCTTATCCCACCATGGTCCGCCGCACCATGCAGAACGTCAAGACCGGCCACCGGACGGAGGTGGTGTTCGAGCCCGTTGCCTACGACCTGGGCCTCGCGGACGCCGATTTCAGCGAGCGCCGCATGCGCCGGCCGCCGGCGGCGTGGGTCCGGTAGCCGGCCCGATGGGGAGGCGGCCTGGCAACGGCACACTTGCCAGCCTGCTGGCGGTCGCCGTGCTGTTCGGAACCACCACCCCCGCCTGGTCCCTCGATCCGGCGAACGCGGAGATCCACGGTTTCCTGCTGACGAACTATTCCGGAAGGACCACCGGGGAGCGCCCGAGCGGAGCCCAAGGGGGCGACTTTCTCCTGGGCGAGGAACGGTTGCGCCTGGACCTGGCCCTCTGGGCGGAATCCATCGAGGCCTCGGCCACGGTGCGGGCCGAGTTCATCCACGACGGGGTGGCGGAAACCTCCCGGACCGACTTGCGGGAGGCGTATGCGGACTACGCCACCGGCCCCTGGGACCTGCGTCTGGGACGCCAGATCGCCACCTGGGGGGTAGGGGACCTGCTGTTCATCAACGACGTGTTCTCCAAGGACTGGGTGTCGTTCTTCGCGGGACGGCCTCTCGGCTACCTCAAGAACGGCGTGGACGGGCTGCGCGCCCGGCGGGCGGTGGGAAGGAGGGGAGGCGGCGCGGAGCTGTTCGTGGTCCCGTTCTTCACCCCGGACGTGCTGCCGGACGGGAACCGTTTCGTCCTGTCCGACCCGTTCCCCGGGGTGACCGACCGGACGGAGCAAACGCCTCCGGCCACCTACGGCAATACCGAACTGGCCCTGCGCCTGTTCGGGCGGCTCGCGGGGTTCGACGTGGCGGCCTACGCCTACCGGGGCCACTGGGGCACGCCGGCAATGCGGCCCGACGACTTTGCCGTGCCCACCCAGGTGACGATTTTCCACCCCGCTCTGTCCGTTTACGGCGCCAGCGCCCAGGGCAATGCGCTCGGTGGCGTGCTGAGCCTGGAGGCGGGGTACTACGACTCCCGGGACGACCGGGCCGGCACCGACCCCGCCGTGCCCAACGATCAGGCTCGCTCTCTGGCAGGCTACCAGCGGCAGCTATGGGAGGACTTCACCCTTGGGGCTCAGTACTACGCCGAGGTCATGGCGGATCACGGCGCATATCGCCGCGTCCTCCCGGCCGGGTTCCCGGCGGTGCCCCGCTATCGGGACACGCTCACCCTGCGTCTGGAGCAACGGCTGATGCACCAGGCGTTGCGCCTTTCCCTGTTTGCCTTTTACGGCCGGGCGGAAGACGACTGGTTGCTACAGCCGCAGGTCGCCTACCGGTTCTCGGATGAGCTGTCCGCCACCGTGGGGGCCAACCTGTTCGGGGGGAAGGATGACACAACCTTCCTGGGGCAGTTCGATCGGAACGACAATATCTATCTGTCCGTACGCGTTGATTTCTGAACCGGTCACCCGATCATGAACATCAGCATTACGGCTGCTCCGTCGTCTGAACGCTTAACGGGCACCAAACCAATCGTAAAAATGTGTCAAACTAACCCGCGATTTGCACAGGGTGTCGAGCCGTTCCGCCCGGACCAGGAACCCATGGGAACAAACCGGAGGGTATCAAGGTTACACAACAGAAGGCATCCCCTTCCGGCAGGAAGACCGAAAGCACTATGAACAGGACCGATGGATAAAAAGAAAATTGCACTGATCGTTGGCGTGGGCGCACTGGTGGTCGCCTTTTTTGTACTCGACCTGGGCCGCTTCCTCACGCTGGAAGCGCTCAAGAGCAACCGCGACGCATTGTTTGCCGCCTATGCGGCCAACCGGGTGGCGTTTATTGCCGGGTATATTCTGATCTATATCGTCAGCGTTGCCCTGTCTTTGCCCGGTGCCACCATCCTCACCCTCACCGGGGGGGCCATCTTTGGCGCGTGGGTGGGCACCGTGGCCGTCAACATCGGCGCCACGCTGGGGGCCACCCTGGCGTTTTTGCTGGCCCGTTATCTGTTTAAGGATGCAGTGGAGGCCCGGTTCGGCGCGCGCTTCGCCAAGCTGAACGAAGGGTTTGCCAAAGACGGTTTCGGCTACCTGCTTTTCCTTCGCCTCATTCCCCTGTTCCCGTTTTTTCTGATCAATCTGGGGGCGGGGCTGACCAAGCTGCCGCTACGTACCTACGTACTCGGCACCATGATCGGCATCCTGCCGGGCGGGTTTGTCTTTTGCTACGCCGGGGCCAACCTGGCCCGCATCAACACCCTGTCTGACGTGG
>CBDUXI010000113.1:0-2561 GCA_965371175.1 uncultured bacterium | reverse complement strand
ACCCATCCGCTTGGGCTAAACTGTTACCTATCTGCCTGGTTGCACAGTGAGGGGGATGTGACCCGTGCAGGGACGCCAACCCATCCCTTCCCACCGTTCACCCTGAGCCTGTCGAAGGGCGGGCACAGGCAATGACCAAACCGCAAACCGAACGCACTTCGACCCTTCGACAAGCTCAGGGCTCAGCACGAACGGTTTGCTTAGCTTCGGCCGAGTGTATTAAGAGCCGATGATATAGCTAACGGTGTTTACTTCGCTAAACGGCCCATAAAGGCTTGCTGGGCTTAAGTCTGGGACACCTTTGTGAGTGCCTTTATACTCTTGCATCAAATGTTCGAGCTTCTCTTTTGGGTGTGCAGTGATTTTCTTTCCTCGTATTAGGTCTGGACCACACGAGAAGTGATCTTCCGTGTATGTACGATCCTGCTTTAGATACCTGAGTCCGATTATAAATTTGTCGTTTTGGGTTACTGGGGTAGAGAGAGTAATTGCAAACAATGTTGCATTTGGGCGAGTACCCCCACCATTCCTTTTCAGTAATGGGATTAGCTTTTCCAACTCTTTCTTCCCCCTAAGAGCACATTGATCCCTTATCCCGCTTATTTCTTCATAAACATCACTCATGCTGGGGCGTCCGTGTTTCTTTTCCGTTTTTTTCTGATAAACAAGCTAACCCGACGGCGCACATAATTCCCCCCTGACCACCGTAACCGCCCGCCCCACCAACTCCACCCGATCGTCCACCATCCGCACCCCCACCTCTCCGCCCCGGGCGGACGCTTGATAGCCCAGCAACTCGTCTTTATTGGTTCGGGCACCCCAGAACGGCCCCAGGGTGCAGTGGGCGGAGCCGGTGACCGGGTCTTCGTCGATGCCGCTTTGTGGCGCGAAAAAGCGGGAGATAAAGTCGTATCCCGGCGTGTCCGCATGGGCGGTGACGATCACCCCCCGGCAGTCCAGCGCGGCCACGCGGGCCATATCCGGGGCCAGCCTGCGCACATCATCCGCTTTTTTGAGCAGCACAAACAGGTCGGCATGGCTGCGGCCCACCCATTCGGGATGAATGCCCAGCGCCTTGTCCAACCCTTTCGGCGCATCGGTGGCGTGGGGCGGGTCCATGGGGAAATTCAGCACGATGGACTCCCCTTCTCGCCTGGCCATCAGTGCGCCGCTACGGGTGGTAAAGGTGATCTCAGCGTCCGTGCAAATGCCTTCGGCCCATAGCACGTGGGCGGAAGCCAGCGTGGCGTGGCCGCACAGGTCCACCTCGACCTTCGGGGTAAACCAGCGCAGGTGGTAACCCTCGCCTTCGGGATATAAAAACGCGGTTTCCGACAGGTTCATCTCGGCGGCCACTCGCTGCATCCAGTAAAAATCCGCCGGGCCGGAAAGCACACAGACCGCCGCCGGGTTGCCGGAGAACGGGGCGCCTGCGAAAGCATCTACCGTGTAGATGGGGATGGCGTCACTCACGGCAGATCAAACAGCACCAGTTCGGCCTCACCCTCCGTGCTGACCTGTACTTCCACCGCTTCGGAAAAAGCCGCGCCGTCTCCTGCGGACAGGCTCTCCCCGTTCACCACTGCAGATCCCGTGGCCACGTGCAGGTACACGCTGCGTCCCGCATCCGGCGTGTGGGTGACCGACTCCCCATGCAGGTGAGCGGCGTACAGGCAGGCGCTCTGGTGGATGGGGGCCGAATTATCCCAGCCGTCGGGCGAGACGATCAGCAGCCACTTGCCGCTACGGGCCGCCGGGTCAAACTCCCGTTGGCCGTAGTGGGGATCCAGCCCCATCGCCCTGGGCTCGATCCATATCTGTAAAAAATGCACCGGTTTTGTGTCGGACGCGTTGAATTCGCTGTGGCTGATACCGGTGCCCGCACTCATGTACTGCACCCCGCCCGCACCCAGCACGGCATCGCCTCCCGTGCTGTCCTTGTGGGCAATGGCCCCGGAGAGCACATAGGTGATCACCTCCATGTCCTTGTGGCTGTGGGTGGGAAACCCGGCACCGGGTTTCACCCGGTCGTCGTTTAACACCCGCAGGCAGGAAAAGCCCATGTGCTTGGGGTCGTAATAGTCCGCAAACGAAAATGTATGACGGCTGTCCAGCCATCCCAGATCGGTTTTACCCCGGCTATCTGCCCGAATGATTTCCACGAACACGTCTCCCTTGTCTGTTACAGATAATTGCCCCATAAAATCCCCCAAAAAACTCCCTTAGATATACACGGTTCGGGTATGCCACGATAAGGGCGCATGGAAAAAAAGCACATCAAGGAGATGGGAGAAAAGATACCGCAGGCGATGGGGGCAGACCGCGCCCGCCTGCACAGGCGGCTGGAAAACACCCAAAGACGCGCCGGCAAGGACCAGCCCACAGACCGGGCGCTGGCAGACCTTTCGCGGGACCTGGAGCGCTCCATCGCTGCCCGTGTGCAGCGGGAAGAGACCCGGCCCACCCCCACCTACCCGGAAGAACTGCCCGTCAGCAGCCACCGGCAAGAAATTATAAATGCCATCCGGGAACACCCGGTGGTCATCGTTGCCGGGGAAACC
>CBDUXI010000112.1:0-2601 GCA_965371175.1 uncultured bacterium | reverse complement strand
CGGCTCCGGTTTTTGCCCTTCACGCGCCTTGCATCTGCCGCAATCTCCACCGCCTTCCCCGGTTGACATTCCCGCGTAACGGGAACCCGGAGGTAAATATGCCCGCCACCCACTGGGTGGCGGGTTTTTTTATGGAATTAGCTACCCGAATCCGGGCTGGTTGCGGATGCAGTTTCCTCCGCTTCGGGAGGACTCCCACCAAATTTGAGCCATAGTCCCACCAATAGCAGATAAGCACCGTAGACCAATACTTCCATGAGGGTGGGATTGGCGTTGTAGCCGATCAGCACCGCAAGCGCCCCGCCCACGGCGCTGTGATCCGAAAGAATGACCCCGGTGTCCCATACGGAATAGATGAGCGCCGGGACCATGTCTACCGCCACAAAATAGCCTACCCCGCGGGCCAGCATCCCGGCGGCAAGCACGATCAGCAGACCGGTGGTGACGTTGAAGAACAGGCGCATGGGCACGCGCCGCCCCCCCTGAAACAGCAACCAGGCGATGCCCACAGCGGCAAGCAGCCCCAGCAGGCCGCCGATGGCGATGCTTGCCGTGCCCTCGCGGGAGGTGGCCAGCACCCCCCACATAAACAGCACCGTCTCCACCCCTTCGCGAAATACCGACACGAACGCCAGCACAAATACCCCCAGCCCGCGCCCTTTTACGTGGTGATACACCCGGGAGGTAATTTCCTCCTGCATCCCCTGCTGGTGCCTCCGCAGCCACACCATCACATAGGTAATCATGGCGGCGGCAATACCGAGCACCACGCCGTTGACCACCTCCTGCCCTGCGCCGCCAAACAGGTCGCTCACCCCGTCGGCGGTCAAGGCAAAGACCACGCTGGCCACCAGCGCGCAGCCCACCCCGGCCAGCACGTGGCGCACGTACCCCATCTCCCCCATGCGGGCAAGGACCGCGAGGATGATGCCGACAATGAGTGCCGCCTCAAATCCCTCGCGCAGCAGAATCAGAAATGCGCCGACCATCTACTTCCCAAACATCGGACGTAAGTGACAAAAAGCCCCGTAAAAACAGGACGTACACAATACCTTAATTGGTGAATACCTTGGGGAATCGCTACAGCATCGCGTCCAGTGATTCCCAGTCAGTCACCGGCGGCTGACAGGTGCCCGCCGTGCACACATAGGCCGTCGCCCCGCCGTCCACGGCCTTTTTTCCCACCAGCCACGGCGGCAGAGAGGCGCTATCGGCCTGCACCTGCTGCACCACGGTATCGGGCAGGTAGCGGCGCGACAGGCGCGCCCGCCAGTCTCTGGCCTCCGGATCGTCCGCCTTCCCCACCAGGGCCACGGTCCGTTGCGGATGGAGTAACTCTTCCATGGCGATCAGCAGGGCGGCATAGCCCAGCGGCTGCTCCACCGCCGGGTCCATAAACGCCCGCACGGTGGTTTCGGCGGCGGTAAGCCAGCCCGCCTCACCCGTCAGGTGATGCAGGCGCGCCAGGGTCTGTGCGGCCACGGCGTTGCCGGACGGCACCGACTGATCCATGCCGGACAGGGGCCGGGCCACCAGTTCTTCGTGATCGTCGCCGGTAAAGTAAAAGCCGTTGCTTTTGGATGCAAACCGGTCCAGCACCCGCTGCATCAAGTCTTTCGCTGCGTCAAACCACTTGCCATCGCCTGTGGCCAGATGCAGGTCAAGAAGTCCCCGGGCAAGAAACGCGTAATCGTCCAGACAGGCCGTATGCCGGGCCGTACCGCCCGCATAGCAACGCCTGAGGCCGTCTTTTGTATCCAGCTTTGTGGTCAGAAATTCAGCCGCGCGCATGGCCGCATCCCGGTATTTATCGTCTCCGAACACCTGATACGCGCGGGCAAAGGCAGAAACCATCAAACCGTTCCAGGCGGTAATCACCTTGCTATCCAGACCGGGATGGATACGCTCTTCCCGCCGGTCAAACAGCCTGGCGCGGGCTTCAGCCAGTTTTTTTGCTGCCGCCTCTTCCGTGATACCCAACTCTTCGGCCACGTCCGCAAGCGGCTCCGGAGTCCAGAGGATGTTCTGGCCTTCAAAGTTTCCGGTTTCACTGACGCCGTAATAGCTCATGAACAGGGGGGCCGCATCGGTGCCGATCACCTCTTCAATTTCGCCGGGACGCCAGATGAAAAACAGCCCTTCCTCGCCTTCGCTGTCGGCATCCTGGGCGGCGTAAAACCCGCCTTCCGGGTCGGTCATCTCGCGCATCACATAGGCCAGGGTTTCCTTGGCCACGGCGGCAAACCGCTCATTGCCGGTAGCTAAATGCGCGTCGATGTAGAGCGGCACCAGCAGGGCGTTGTCGTACAGCATTTTTTCGAAGTGGGGCACCAGCCATTTTTCATCCACCGAATAGCGGGCAAAGCCGCCGCCCAGATGATCGTAAATACCGCCCTCGGCCATTTTTTTCAAAGAGTGCTCCACCACCTGCAAGCACATGGAATCGCCCGTGTGATACCAGCGCCGCAGCAACAGTTCCAGCGCCATGGTGGACGGAAACTTCGGGGCCTTGCCAAAACCGCCCCACTCCGCATCAAACGCCTGCACCAGCCGGGAGGTGGCGGCGGAAAGCAGTTCGGACGATACGGCCTTGTCGCTGGG
>CBDUXI010000111.1:0-2966 GCA_965371175.1 uncultured bacterium | reverse complement strand
CGTGCAGCAACGGCTTCCACAGGTGGGTGAGGGACGGGTCGATCAGGGTGATCTCCGCCTCCCCCCGTTTGCCCAGAGTATTCCCCAGCCGGGTGGCCAGTTCCAGCCCGCCCGCACCGCCCCCCACGATGACAATGTGGTGCCCCGCCTTTTCCGTGTCTGCCATTTGCCGGATGCCCTCCCGTAACCGGTTTATCGGATTGTACCGGCACTCTTTCCGGATGAGCCAGCCAAACCATGCCGGACTGCCGATATGAAAGTGGGCAAAACTTCCCCTTTTTCCGCATCGGGTAGCCGCCGACATAGAAAACAGAACGTTGTGTGGCCCCAAGGCCGAAAAAAAACCACGGCAACCCGCCATCGGCCGGGAGGGCCGGAAAAAGGGGGAGAAACCGGATGTTTTTCAAAAGATTTTCGCTGATCGCGATTGCCGCACTTGTGCTTACCGGGTGCATCATCGTCCCGGCCAAGCTCGACCCGCTCGCCTTTGGCAGCGGCAAGACGTACGCCATCGTCACCATCGCCAGCCAGGAAAAAGTATTGCCGGGCAGCCGGTCGTTCACGGAAATGGTCACCGGCAAGGACTCGCGCACCGGTGCGCAGGTGGTTTTGAAAGCCACCAAACCCGCCATTTTACAGGTGTTCGCCAAAAGCCCGCACTTCAAGCTGATGCCGGAGCGGACCGTGCTCTCCCACCGGGCCTACAAGGCGGTGGAAGCGGACCCGTCCAGCTTTTTTGGCGTTGATCTCATCGTACCCAAGGGATACAAGTTCTTTAAAACAGACGAAAAGTTCGCAGAGCTGGCCAAAGGGCTGGGGGTGGACGGCGTGATCTTTATCGGCGTGACCTACGACGGCTACATCAAAGGCGGCCAGGCCCTGGGGCAGGTGAGCTTTCAGGCGACGGCGATCGACCGGAACGGCACCAGGGTGTGGAAAGAGGCGGTATTCACCAAATCGGACCGTTCCATCAGCCACGACGGCGGCGATGTGGATTACGCCAAATTTCACCCCCTGCTGGTGGATGCCACCGGCAAGGCCGCCACGGCCATCATCAACAAGCTGGACGAAAAGATCACCGGCGGTATCTCCGGCTTTAACTGGGACCCGGAACGGCTGCGCTAACGCAGGCCGCCGCGCGGCCCACTTGCGTAACCGCCCGAAATGGGCAAAGAATACGGGCAGGCAACACCCTCGTCGGGTCAGTGAAGCCAGAGAGAGTGGATTCCCGGGGGGGAAAATCGTTCATCACAATTCAAGGGAGGGAAACCGATGGCTTTCGTGGTAACCGAGAACTGCAAGGACTGCCGCTTTACCGACTGCGTGGCGGTCTGCCCGGTGGAGTGCTTCTACGGCGACGGGGTGATGCTCTACATCGACCCGGAGGAGTGCATCGACTGCGACGCCTGCGTGCCCGAATGCCCGGTGGAGGCGATTTTCCCCGAAGACGAGGTGCCTGCGGATCAGGAGAAGTGGATTGCCATCAACGCCGAAAAGTGCGCCAGCGGCGAACTGGAGTGCGTACCCGAAAAAGTGGATGCCTTGCCCGGCGCCGAAAAGCGCAAGGCGGAGCTGGGGCTGTAAGGCCACGCGGGGGGTTGCGGCCCGGTTATCGCTATGGGCCGTGCCCCTCCGCCCACAACCGCCGCCCGCCGTGCGCCATCAACCCCTCAAAATCCATATTCCACCCATCCACATACTTCCGCACGGCGGCGATATCGTCCGCATCGCCATCCCGCAGGTAGGAAAATTTAAGCGTGTTCCCCAGCGGCATCATCTGCGGCAGGGCGTAGTAATCCGCGCCCGGACTGCCGGAGCGGCCGATATAAAACCCGAAAAACGGGCGGTACTCCCCCAGCCAGCCCTTAAACGTGTAGAACGGGTCGGACGGCGGCAAAAACGCCAGGGCATAGTCCGACTCCACGCCCCCGGCATTCGGGCCGTGGGTCACGTCATACCCGTTGGAAAACGGCTTGTTTTCGCCCGAGAGCAGATAGTCCAGATCGTCCGGAAACGGGATGGTCCGATGGGCCACTGGCTCTGATTCATGACTGGATAAGTACAGTTCGTTGGACGATACCGCCACGTCCAGCACCAGCCGCTGATCTTCCGGCAGGGTCACGTCGCGCCCCACCCGGTAGGCCCGGTGGTGGTTGTGCTGGGCCAGCAGCACGGCAAACGGCTGCTCCTGTGCATCCAGCACCACGGTACAGGCGGTATAGACATCCAGTTCGTGCCAGTCGGCCCGGTCCCAGCGAAAAATCAGTTCACCCAGCCAGATACCGGACCGTTGCAGCCAGCCCAGTTTTGCGGGCAACCCGCTCAGGGCAAACGGCACGTGATAGGAAAGGAACGTCAGCGGCACGGTCACCTGTCCCTCCCCGTCCGGAAAGGTCACCTCCTCGCGGGTGATGCGGCCATACACGGTGGGATGGGTGATCGACGGCGGGGCCAGCAAATCCAGGGCCACGGTCAGCTGCCGATTTTGCGCCACCAGATCGTCCCGTGTGGGCGGCTCCGCCAGCCGTTTGCCGGTGGCCAGGTCCGTCATGACGGTGTTCGGCAGGTAGTCGGCGTAAAAGTCGATCGGCCCCGCGTGCCCCGGCGGCAGGATCAGGCGCGGGCGGTAGCGGGCCAGCAGGGTTTTCTCCTGGGCCGTGGGCAGGGTATCGGTGGGCGGATATTTCTGGAAATGTTCATCAAAGCCGGGCCAGGTGGCAAAGCCGTGGAGATCGCTTTTGAAGAAGCAGCCGGGCAGGGACAGGACGAGTACCGCCCCAACCAACCAGCATGCCGCCCGGTGCCTGTTCATGCCGTCACCCCGGCACCAAAAGCGGCAAAATTTCCCCCGCCTTGCCCGCCAGCGCCACATCCACCACGCCGGTTGTGGGCGTGGCATCCGGATTGATCTCCACCACATACGCCCCCGCCCGCCTGGCCATGCCCGCCAGCGATGCCGCCGGTTG
>CBDUXI010000110.1:0-3219 GCA_965371175.1 uncultured bacterium | reverse complement strand
TAAAAATTCTAGGATCGATTATATTGGCGATTTGTGTATGGTCGGTTGTAGTAGTGTGAGTTGCGCCTTCCCCCAAGCCGTTTTCAAAGGTATCGGAACACAGGCGTGTTTGTAATGTTGTTTAGGAGGTTTTATGTCAAAAAATCCCGGTGAGGGAGATTTTCTCTTCACATCTGAATCAGTGACCGAGGGGCATCCGGACAAAATCTGCGATCAGATTTCGGACGCGGTGCTCGATTGCATGCTCGAAGGCGACCCCATGAGCCGGGTTGCGGTGGAAACCACGGTAACCACCGGCCTTGCCATGCTGTGCGGCGAGGTGACCACCAACACCTATGTAGAAATTCAGGATCTGGTCCGTGAAGTCATCAAGGACATCGGCTACACCCATGCCGCCTACGGATACGATTACGAAACCTGCGCGGTGCTGTCGGCCATTCATTCCCAGTCCCCCGATATTGCCATGGGTGTCGATACCGGCGGCGCGGGCGATCAGGGGTTGATGTTCGGGTACGCTTCGGTGGAAACCCCGAACCTGATGCCCATGCCGATCACGCTGGCCCATCAGCTTTCGGCCAAGGTGGCCGAGGTACGCAAGAAAGACGTGCTGCACTACCTGCGCCCGGATGCCAAAACCCAGGTGTCGGTACGGTACGAAAATTACAAGCCGGTGGGCGTGGAAGCCATTGTGGTCTCCACCCAGCATGATGCCGACGTGACCCTGCGGGAGATCCGCGAAGACATCGTCGAAAAGGTCATCATCCCGGTGATTCCGGCAGAGATGGTCGATTACGACACGGTGGCCATCCACGTGAACCCCACCGGTCGGTTTGTGGTGGGCGGCCCCCACGGTGACGCGGGATTGACCGGCCGCAAGATTATCGTCGATACCTACGGCGGCATGGGTCGCCATGGCGGCGGCGCGTTCTCGGGCAAGGATCCTACAAAGGTGGACCGTTCAGCCTGCTACATGGCCCGCTATCTCGCCAAGAATCTGGTGGCGGCGGGGCTTGCAGAGCGTTGTGAAGTGCAGGTGGCCTACGCCATCGGCGTGGCCGAGCCGGTCAGTGTATACGTGCACGACTTCGGTACCGGCACGGTGCCGCACACAGAGATGGAACGCATCGTGCGGGAAAACTTTGATCTGACCCCCAAGGGCATCATCGAAACCCTGGACCTGCGTCGTCCCATCTACCGGAAAACCTCAAACTACGGCCACTTTGGCCGCGAGGATCCGGACTTCACGTGGGAGCGTACCGACATGGCTGCCAAGCTGAAAGCCGATGCGGGCAAGGCCGGTTCCTGATAAGCCGGATTTGAAGTTGTATTACTCGTTATTGGTAACTATATAAATTAAGAGAGCCAGACCGGGTTCCGGACGCAAATTGCCCCGGGGCCCGGCCTGCAAGTTAAAGGAGTTTTCCCGTGTCCACAGCAACCACCGACCATAAAGTCGCCGACATCTCCCTGGCCGAATGGGGCCGGAAAGAGATCACCATTGCCGAGGCCGAAATGCCCGGCCTGATGGCCCTGCGCGAAGAGTTTGGCGCATCCAAACCGCTTGCAGGTGCCCGCATCGCAGGCTGCCTGCACATGACCATCCAGACCGCCGTGCTGATCGAAACCCTGATCGCGCTGGGAGCGGAAATCCGCTGGTCGTCGTGCAACATCTTTTCCACCCAGGATCAGGCTGCCGCCGCCATTGCTGCTGCGGGCATCCCGGTATTTGCCTGGAAGGGCGAAACCGAGCAGGAAGCCGACTGGTGTATCGAGCAGACCATCGACGGCGCCGACGGCTGGCGTCCCAACATGATTCTGGACGATGGCGGCGATCTGACCATCATGATGCACCAGAAGTACCCGGAACTGATCAAGGACGTGAAGGGCATTTCCGAAGAGACCACCACCGGCGTGCACCGTCTGTACGACATGCACAAGAAAGGCGAACTGGCCTGCCCGGCGTTCAACGTGAACGACTCGGTGACCAAGAGCAAGTTCGACAACCTGTACGGCTGTAGAGAGTCTCTGCTCGACGGCATCAAGCGCGCCACCGACGTGATGATCGCAGGCAAAGTGGGCGTGGTGGTGGGCTATGGCGACGTGGGCAAGGGCTGCGCCCAGGCGTTTGCCGGTATGGGCGCGCAGGTGATCGTGACCGAAATCGACCCCATCTGCGCCCTGCAGGCGGCCATGGCCGGTTACCGGGTGATGAAGATGGAAGACGCCGCACGCTTGGGCAACATCTTCGTGACCACCACCGGTAATGCCCGGGTGATTACCCGGAAGCACATGGAAGCCATGCCGGATCAGGCCATTGTCTGCAACATCGGCCACTTCGATTCCGAAATCGAAATCGCCGAAATCCGTGAGCTGAAGTGGGACAACGTGAAGCCGCAGGTGGATCAGGTGACCTTCCCGGACGGCAAGGTGATTACCATTCTGGCCGAAGGCCGTCTGGTGAACCTGGGCTGCGCCACCGGCCACCCCAGCTTTGTGATGTCAAACAGCTTCACCAATCAGGTGATGGCCCAGATCGAGCTGTGGAACCACCACGAAAAATACGAAGTGGGTGTCTATGTGCTGCCGAAAATTCTGGACGAAAAAGTCGCCCGCTTGCACCTGAGCAAGATCGGTGTGGACCTGGACGAGCTTTCTCCGGAGCAGGCCGCATACATCGACGTGCCGGTGGAAGGGCCGTACAAGCCGGAGTACTACCGCTACTAGAGCCCGACTATCAAGGCCCGACGCCAGTCGCGCCAGTTATAAAAAGCCCCCGGAATTTCCGGGGGCTTTTTTTATTCGCGTATTACCTGCCTGAAAATGACCGCGCTGATTGTCCGCGGACTTTCCCGTCGATTTTTTTTGGTGGGTTTAAGCGCAGAGAGGGCGGTGGCGCAGGTTGGGCTGAATGAAATGAAGCCCAACGGCAGGTTCCCCCCTCGATCGTCATTCCCGCGAAAGCGCCCCCGCCCCCGCACCTCCCTGGCCTGGGGCAGGTTTCCTACTCGATCGTCATTCCCGCGAAAGCGGGAATCCAGTTCCGGGCCATTACAAGGCTCGTGGTATGAAAGCCACAGGGAAGGCCACCACTGTGTCTATATTGCCGGGCGCTAAAATGGAACCCGGCGTGACCATCTCTGGATTCCCGCTTTCGCGGGAATGACAGGGGGAGGGACTGACGAAGGGGAGGGAATGACGAAGGGGAGGGAATGACGAAGG
>CBDUXI010000109.1:0-3867 GCA_965371175.1 uncultured bacterium | reverse complement strand
GCCCTGAATCGTCATATCCCGCCCTGAATCGTCATATCCCGCCCTGAATCGTCATTCCCGCGAAAGCGGGAATCCAGAGGGGGTCACAACAGGTTCCGCGTATCCGACCATGCAGGCACGGAGACGGGCTTCCATACGGTTTTTACGCCACCAGCCGTGGGATGATCCGGAACTGGATTCCCGCTTTCGCGGGAATGACGAGGGGGGATAGGGAATGACGAGGGGGAGTAGGGAATGACGAGGAGGCATGAGAAATAAACAAAGCGCTGCCCTCATAGAATGCACCACCAGTGCATGCACTGGCGTACAGCCCCCTTATCCCCCTCCGCCCTCTATTTGACTTAAATTTAGGCAAAATAACTTCTGCCCTCACACATCCATGCTTGATTGACGGGCGAAAACCCCAGTAACATTGCGGGTTTCCCGCCGCCCGCAGGCAGCTGGCGGATCACCTGTATCTGAGGCGTTGTATCTATCGTGTCCCGGCCGTTGAACTTTCAGGAACTGGTGCTGGCCCTGTCCACCTACTGGGCCAAAGAGGGGTGCGTGCTGGCCCAGCCGTACGATCTGGAAACCGGCGCGGGCACCTTTAACCCGGCCACCTTCCTGCGCGCCCTGGGGCCGGAGCCGTGGAACGTCGCCTATGTGGAGCCGTCCCGCCGCCCTACCGATGGCCGCTACGGCGAAAACCCCAACCGCCTGCAACACTACTTTCAGTTTCAGGTCATCATGAAACCGTCGCCGGACGATATTCAGGAGCGCTATTTAAAATCGCTCACCGCGTTCGGTATCGACCCGTCCGCCCACGACATCCGCTTTATCAAGGACGACTGGGAATCCCCCTCACTGGGCGCATGGGGCCTGGGCTGGGAGGTGCGGCTGGACGGTATGGAGATCACCCAGTTCACCTATTTTCAGGAAGTGGGCGGCATCCCCCTGCCCATCACCCCGGTGGAGATCACCTACGGCATCGAGCGCATCGCCATGTACATTCAGGGGGTGGACAACGTCTACGACCTGGATTACAACGGCACGCTGACCTACGGCGATATCTATCACGAAAACGAGGTGCAGTTCTCCCGCTACAACTTTGAAGCCGCCAACGTCACCGATCTGTTTACCCAGTTCGACATGGCCGAGCGCGAAGCCAAAAGCATGATCGAGCTGGACCTGCCCCTGCCCGCCTATGACCAGTGCGTGAAGGCGTCTCACCTGTTCAACCTGCTGGATGCCCGCAACGCCATATCGGTGACCGAGCGCACCGCTTACATCGGCCGGGTGCGGGGGCTGGCAAAAAAGTGCGCACGGAGTTTTTTGCAAAACCGCGAGGACAAGGGGTTCCCGTTGCTGAACAAGGCGTTGGCAATCAAGTGAGCGAAAAAGGCATCGATCTGGTTTTTGAGGTGGGGTGCGAAGAGATTCCCCACGACCTGCTGGAACTCGGCGTCTTGTCGCTAAAAAACCAGCTTCGAGCGAAGCTTGAAGAGCCGTTCGATGGCGAACCGAAAATAACGACCTACGGGACACCCCGGCGCCTTGTTGGCATTGTGCATAACCTGCCCGAGGAAGAGTTCGGCGGAACCGTCACCGTTTGGGGGCCTCCCGCACGAATCGCAGTAGATGATCACGGCACACCGACCAGGCAGGGGGAAGGGTTCGCAAAAAAAATGGGCGTCCCTTTTTCGGAACTTAAACAGGACGCGAAAAAAAAAGGCGGTGAAAAATACCTCATTCACAGAGTCGACAAGCCAAAGCGGCCAACGAAAGTCGTCCTCGCTGAACTGCTGCCCAAAGTACTGGGGGCCATGCACTGGGCCAAGGCCATGCACTGGGCCGACGGGCAAGGCCCGTTCGTACGGCCCATCCGCTGGATCTGCGCGGTGCTGGACGGCAAGCACCTGGATTTTGAATTCGCCGGGGTGCAGGCGGGCGGTCTGTCTCGCGGGCACCGGTTCATGGCACCGGAGCCGTTTGCCGTAAAACGGCCGGACGATTATTTAAAAACCCTGAAAGCGGCCAAAGTGCTGGTGGATATGGATGCACGGATCGCGTCCATCCGCGAGCAACTGAAAACCGCCGGAGCCGAAGCGGGCGGCACGGCGATCGCCGATGAGAGCCTGATTGCCGCCACCGCCGCCAAGACCGAATGGCCGGTGGCCGTGGTAGGGACTTTCGACAAAAAATACCTGGAAGTGCCGCGGGAAGTGCTCATCACCTCCATGGGCGAACATCAGGACGATTTTGGCGTAGAGGACAAAAATGGCGAGCTGCTGCCCGCCTTTGTAAACTTTGCCGACAACGAGGCAAACGACCTGTCCGTCATCGCCCACGGCAACGAACGGGTGTTGCGGGCACGTCTTGAAGACGCCCGCTTTTTCTTTGCCGCAGACAAAAAAAAGAAGCTGGCCGAATACGCCCCAAAGCTGGAGAGTTTTCTGTTCCAGAAAGACCTGGGCTCGATGTCCGAAAAGGTGGATCGAGTGGCGAAGCTGGCCGAGGCCCTGGCACCCCGGTTGGGGGCCGACCCGGCCCACGCAAAACGCGCCGCCGAATTGTGCAAGTGCGACCTGGTCACCCACATGGTGTACGAGTTCCCGGAGTTGCAGGGGATCATGGGCGGTAAATACGCCACGCTTTCCGGGGAGCCGGAAGCGGTGGCCGATGCCATCGCCGAGCACTACCTGCCCGAGAGCGCCATGGGCGAGTTGCCGCACACCCCGGAAGGCCGGGCCGTGGCCATCGCCGACAAGCTGGACACCATCTGCGGCATTTTTGGCGTGGGGCTGATCCCCAGTGGGTCGCAAGACCCGTATGCGCTCAGGCGCGCCGGTGCCGGAATCGTGCGGATGCTGGCGGAAGCGCCGACCGGGGTTGATTTTTCCGGCCTGCCAGACATGGCGGTGGATCAGTTAGCGGGCAAAATTAAAGGCAAAGATATTGTGGAGAGCGTCAGTATTTTCTTGTTGGGCAGGTTAAATTACATGCTTGAAGAGGAAGGCCTCCGTACGGATATTGCCAAGGCGGTAATCAATACAAATACCGCGGACGTCCACGATGCCGCCAATCGCGCCCGCGCTCTGGACGCTCTGCGCACGGAACCCGGATTTGACGATCTGATGACCGGGTGCAAACGTATCGCCAAGATTATTCCGGACAACTTTTCCGAAGCGAACAATGTCATCCCCGAAAATTTCACCGAAGAGGCTGAGCGGGCACTGTGGAGCGCCTTTGAAAAGGTCCGCCCAACCATTGGCGACAAAACACTTTCCGCCACCGAGCGACTGTCTGCACTGGCGGGCTTACGCCCCCAGATCGACAAGTTTTTCGACGACGTGATGGTCATGGACGAGGATGAGCAAGTGCGCACCAACCGCCTTGCAATGATGAAGCGCATCAATAGCACTTTTTTCCGATTCGCCTCCTTCTCCCAGGTCGTCGTCGACTGACGCTCCGGCGCGGTTCCCCCTGCACGGGGTACAATAGGCACCATGAAAATTCTTCTGGGCATGAGTGGCGGGGTGGATAGCTCTGTGGCGGCGGGTCTACTTACCCGTGCGGGGCATCAGGTCACCGGCGTCACCCTCAAGCTGTGGGAGGGCGAGGAAGGCCCCGACGCCCCGTGGCAATCGCGCAGTTGCTGCAAGGTGGGCATCGCCCGGCACGTGTGCGAACAGGTGGGCATTCCCCATATCGTGGTGGATGCAAAAGATGACTTTCGCCGCCACGTGGTGGACGATTTTCTGAGCGGCTACGAGGCCGGCGAAACCCCCAACCCGTGCGTGCGCTGCAACGAGCAGATCAAATTCAAGACCCTCCTGGATTACGCCAAAGAACACGGGTTTGACCAGGTCGCCACCGGCCATTACG
>CBDUXI010000108.1:0-3886 GCA_965371175.1 uncultured bacterium | reverse complement strand
CCACGTGCCCAATCGTTCCCACGTTGACGTGGGGCTTCGACCGATCAAATGTCTCTTTAGCCATGGTCCCGTTACTCCTTAATTACCTTACTTAAAACCGCGTGGGCGGTTATGCCCCTTTGACCCGTGCCACGATCTCTTCGCTGACCTGCTTGGGCACCGGCTCGTAGTGGGAAAAAATCATGGTGAATGTGGCCCGACCCTGGGTCATCGAACGCAATTGCGTGGCATAGCCGAACATTTCGGCCAGCGGCACCTGGGCCGAAATCACCTGGCCTCCGCCCCGGGCTTCCATCCCCTGCACCCGGCCACGGCGGGAGTTCAGATCGCCGATCACGTCGCCCATGTAGTCCTCGGGCACGATCACTTCGTTGGCCATGATCGGCTCCAGCAGTTGCGGCCCGGCCTTCTGGCTGCCGCTCTTGAAGGCCATGGAACCGGCCACCTTGAACGCCATTTCCGACGAGTCCACATCGTGGTACGAACCGTCGTACAGGGAGGCTTTCATGTCCACCACCGGGTAACCGGCCAACACGCCCGTATCCATGGCTTCCTCGATGCCTTTCTGCACCGCCGAAACGTACTCACGGGGTACGGAACCGCCAACCACGTCGTTGGCAAACTCGAACCCTTCGCCCGGTTTCTGGGGACTCAGCCGCAGCCACACATGGCCGTACTGTCCGCGCCCGCCGGACTGGCGCACAAACTTGCCTTCCACCTCGACTTCCTTGGTGATGGTCTCCCGGTAGGCCACCTGGGGCTTGCCCACGTTGGCCTCCACACTGAACTCGCGGCGCATGCGATCGACCACGATCTCTAGGTGCAGCTCGCCCATGCCGGACAGGATGACTTCGCCGGTCTCCTCGTCGGTCACCACCCGCATGGAAGGATCTTCCTGCAACAGGCGGGACAGGGCGACGCCCATTTTCTGATGATCGTCCTTGGTCTTCGGCTCGATGGCCACCGAGATCACCGGCTCCGGGAAGATCATCTTTTCGAGGATCACCTGGTTGCTCTGATCGCACAGGGTGTCGCCGGTGGTGGTGTTTTTCAATCCCACCACGGCGGCAATATCACCGGCGCGCACTTCCTGAATCTCGTCGCGTTTGTTGGCGTGCATCTGCAGCAGACGGCCAACGCGCTCTTTTTTGCCCTTGGTGGAGTTGTATACGTAGGAACCCGCCGACAACACCCCGGAATAAACCCGGATAAAGGTCAACTGCCCCACATACGGATCGGACGCCACCTTGAACGCCAGCGCCGAGAACGACTCCTCGTCGGTAAACTTGCGAATCAGCTCGCCGCCCTCATCGTCCTGACCCACCACCTGACCCACGTCCGACGGGGCCGGCAGGTAATCGACCACTGCATCCAGCAGGGTTTGCACGCCCTTGTTCTTGAACGCGGTACCGCACAGGCACGGAACGATTTTCAGGGACAGACAGCCGGCGCGCACGGCAGCGCGAATCGCATCGGCGGAAACCGCTTCCCCTTCCAGAAACTTTTCCATGATGGCGTCGTCGAAGTCGGCAGCGGCTTCCACCAGCTTTTCGCGCCACTCATCGGCCTGATCTTTCAGATCGGCGGGGATGTCCTCAATGGTATATTCCGCCCCCATGGTCTCATCCTTGAACAGGACGGCCTTCATCTCCACCAGGTCAATGTGCCCCTGGTAGTGCTCTTCGGCACCGATGGGAATCTGAATGGCCACCGGGTTGGCCGCGAGCCGATCGACCAGGGTTTGCACGCTCTTGAAGAAGTCGGCCCCCATGCGGTCCATCTTGTTCATGAAACAGATGCGCGGCACGTGGTACTTGTCGGCCTGACGCCACACAGTTTCGGACTGGGGCTCCACGCCGGAAACCGAATCGAACACCGCCACGGCACCGTCCAGCACGCGCAAGGAGCGCTCCACCTCGATGGTGAAGTCCACGTGGCCCGGGGTGTCGATGATGTTTATCTGGTAGTTGTCATCATCCCGCTTCCAGAAACAGGTGGTCGCCGCAGAGGTGATGGTAATGCCACGCTCCTGCTCCTGCTCCATCCAGTCCATGACGGCGTTGCCGTCGTGCACTTCACCGATCTTGTGGGAGACGCCGGTATAAAAGAGGATGCGCTCGGTGGTCGTGGTTTTGCCGGCATCGATGTGGGCCATGATGCCGATATTGCGCCACCGGTCGAGTGAAAATTTGCGTGCCATGATGCGTATCCGACCCCTAGCCTAAAACCGGAAGTGTGCAAAAGCCCGGTTGGCGTCGGCCATCCGGTGGGTGTCTTCACGCTTCTTGTAGGCGCCGCCCGTTTTGTTTGCGGCATCCATCAGTTCGTGGGCCAGCTTCTCGTACATGGTCTTGCCGGAGCGGGACTGGGCATAGCGCACGATCCAGCGCAGGGCCAGCGCGGTACGGCGCTCCTGACGCACCTCAATCGGCACCTGATAGGAGGCACCACCCACCCGGCGGGACTGCACTTCCACCTGGGGACGCACATTCTCCACGGCCTCGCGGAACACCTCGATGCCTTCCTTTTCCATCTTGCCGGTGACCAGATCAAAGGCGCGGTAGACCACCTTTTCGGCGACGGTCTTCTTACCGTCTTTCATGATCACGTTCATCAGGCGGGAAACCAGAATATCGTTGTATTTGGGTTCGGCGACGGGAACACGTTTGATGGCTGAACTTCTGCGGGACATAGCTTCTTCTTTTTCCTTACTTGGGCCGCTTGGCGCCGTACTTGGAACGACCCTGACGACGATCGGAAACGCCGGTGGTATCCAGGGCACCACGCACAATGTGATAACGCACACCCGGAAGATCCTTCACACGACCGCCACGGATCAGCACGATGCTGTGCTCCTGCAGGTTGTGCCCCACACCACCAATGTAGGAGGTGACCTCCATCCCATTGGTCAACCGCACACGGGCCACTTTACGCAGCGCCGAGTTCGGCTTCTTGGGCGTGGTAGTATACACCCGCACGCACACACCGCGCTTTTGCGGGCAGCCTTTAAGGGCCGGACCCTTGGTGCGGTTTATCGCCTTTTTACGTCCCTTACGGATCAACTGACCAATCGTCGGCATGCAATACCCCTGTATTTGCCAAAAAAACACCCACGGGCAACAAAAATTTTGCCTTGCGGAAAAGCTAGGTATTCTAAGCTGTCAGCGGGCTGACGTCAACGGGGGGAAGTCGTGTTTTTTCGGAATAACCCCGATTTTTTTGCGAAGGACCCGGTTTTGGGGCGTCAATCGAGTACGGCATTGTCGATCAACCGGGTGTCGCCAATGCGCGCCGCCACCACCAACACCACGCCCGTACGCAAATGCTTTACCGGCAATAATGTGTCCGGCTCCACCGCCGCCACATAGTCGGGCCTGGCCCCGGCGGCCAGCAGAATTTTCTCCATGCGGGCCAGCACCTCCGCCGCATCGGTATCGCCTGCGGCAAACTGCGCGCGCGCCGCATCCAGCGCCCCCGGAATCGACCGGGCGCGGGTGCGTGCAGCCTGATCCAGATAGCGATTGCGGGAACTGAGCGCCAGACCGTCCGCCTCGCGCCGGGTGGGGCAGGCAACCACCTTCACCGGTACAGCCAGGTCGCGCACCATACGCCGGATCACAGCCACCTGCTGATAGTCCTTTTGCCCGAAGTAGGCGCGGGTGGGGCGCACCAGACCCAGCAGCCGCAGCACCACGGTGGTCACCCCGTCAAAGTGGCCCGGCCGGGAAGCACCGCAAAGCCGCTCGGTCAGCCCGGTCACCCGCACCGTAGTGGCAAAGCCGTCCGGGTATACATCCGTCACATCCGGCGTGAATACCACATCGACACCGGCTTTTTCGGCGATGGTCACATCGTCCGGCCGCAATGTTTGTATGTTCGGCGGCCC
>CBDUXI010000107.1:0-4063 GCA_965371175.1 uncultured bacterium | reverse complement strand
ATATCTGATCGGTCAGGTGTTCCACCACCACCTGGGGCTGTCCCGCGCGGGTGGCGGTCTGGCTCGTGCCGGAGCCGCCGTGGTGGACCACCGCCGCGCAGCGGGGCATGAGCCGGTCAAACGGTACCCGGCCCACGGCCAGCATGCCGTCCGGCAGGGTGAGCCCGTTTTCGGTTTCGTAGCCGGTGTGGATCAGGGCGCGGCAACCTGCCAGTTTGGCCGCATCGGCCATCAGGTTCCATACGTCCCGCCGGAGATTTTCGCTGCGGGGCAACATGCTGCCGAAGGTAAACAGCACCGGCGGCGGTCCCGCTTCTAAAAAGCGCATCAGTTCCGCTTCCGGTTCCCACGGCAATGCCTTTTCCGGCAGGGCAAAAAATCCGGTGGCGTGGGTGTTTTCCGGCCAGTCCGTCCCGCGTGGGTAAAACAGGGGGCTGACGCCGATCAGATTCAGCAGGGGGGAGCACCATTCCTGCCCCAGAGCCGAGGTGATGGGGGCCAGCCCCTCCGCCTTGCGCAGGGGGTTGGCGTACGGTGCCAGACGGCGGGTGACCAGGTGGTCCACCAACCGCCACATCAGGCGGTTGAGCGTGCGGCCCAGGTGCGGCAGGGGCAGGGGTGGCCTGTCGCCGGTGATGACCATGCCGGGGCTTAAGGTGACGCTCACATGGGGCGTACCGGTGACTTTGGCGAGGGTGGACAGGTGATGGCAGATGAAGTGCCCGATGACCAGATCGTTTTCCTGGCACAGGTCTCTGGCGGCCTGTTCCATGTCGGGATTGAACGGCGTGAACGCCGCGTCCATGATCATGGTGAGCTGGTCGATGGGCAGGGTGCGCCTGAAGACGATCCGGACCATGAGCGCCTCCACCTCGAGCATGGTTTCCGCATCGAGGGTGGCGGCCTGCCGCAGGGTGACCCCCGCGTGCTCGCAGACGGTGGCATGGTCCGGGTGAAACATGCCGGTGATGACCAGCGTGACCTGATGCCCGGCGTCGGCAAGGCCGCACGCCAGCGCGATAAACGGACGGACATCGCCTTCGCTGCCCCAGGTTTGAATGCCGATGCGCACCGCAGATACCTCCCGGCGCCCATCATAGCGGGCGGGAGCGGGAAAGTCCCCGCTCCATACCGCCCTGGATGTCTTGCATTAACAGTGAAACCTGTTGATAAATATGCTAATTTTTCGACTCATTACAGGGCGGTCGGGAGTCGGGAAAGCATGAACAAAACGAGGCGGTTTGCACGGGTCGGATTGTTTGCGCTGGCCTGCGTGTGGACTGCGCTGGGTGTCGAAGCGCGCGCCCACGAGCCCGGCGTGTGGCTTTCCGGCTGGGGGCGGGCCGGAATCGATGGGGATCTGGAAGCGTGGGAGTGGAAAAACGCGGGGCAGGCGCCGTTTACCATCACCACCCCGCAGGGCGACACCACCGACGGCACCCTGTTTGTGATGAACGACGAGCGCAACCTGTATGTGGCGGTGCGGGTGGCGTATGTGTCGTGGGGGACCGGCTTTTCCATGGTGTTCGACAACGACCACGGCGGCGGCAGGCTCACCGACGGGGACGACCGCTTTGTGGCGCACGCCACCTTTTACGATTACGTCCACCTGGTATCTGCCGAACCACCCGGCGGGGTGACCAGCGCCAAGGATGGTATCCGGGACGGCACGCGTGACGGACGCGCCGCCCTGTCCGTCCGGGACGGGGAGACCTTTATTGAAGCGGTGCACCCCCTTGCCTCCGGGGATGCCAACGATTTTTCCCTGAAACCCGGCGATACGGTCGGATTTCGGATGACCCTGTCCCTGGCGGAAACCGAGGAGGATGGCCAGGCCGTACGCAGCAGCCGGTCGTTTCCGGTGCAGACGGTCTATGGCGATGCCGCAAGGTTTGGCGATATCGTCATCGCGCGGGACCCGCAAACCCCCTCCCTGCACAGCGACTACGACGGGATATCCGACGGCGTCCTGGCATTCGGACAGTCCACCCGTGCCCGTGCCACCCCGCCCACAGAAAAAAGGGTGGGCCGCGATGCATCCGGCAGGATGCTGTTGAGCGGTTACGGCAGGGCGCGGATGGACGGCGCACTCAGACCGGGAGAGTGGGCGGACGCGGGGCGGGTGCCCGTATCCATCGATACCCCGGAAGGAGGGAGTGTTCCCGGCATGTTGTATGCCATGAACGACGACGTCAATCTGTATTTCGCCCTGTCGTTTGACGCCGTAGCCAGCGGCAACAGCGCCTCGATCAGCTTTGCCGACGACCTGACGGTGGACCGGTTTGCAGCCGGGAGTGACGTGATTCTGCACAATCCGGATACCCGCTTTTACGACCACAGCGGGTATGTGGGCGGCACCTGCCAGCAGGGCGCCATGTGCGTGGGGCTGGACACGGAACGGGGCGGCACCAACGACGGGGCTGCGGCCTATTCCAGCACCGGCAGCCGCACGGTGTATGAGTTTTCCCATCCGCTAAACAGCGGCGATGCCCTCGATATCGCCATCGGCCCCGGCAAGCGGATTGGCTTTAACCTGAGCGTCCGCTTGCTGGGCTCCACAGGCTATGCGGATACGGATTATCCGGCCCCCTCCCGCATCCGCACCAGCCGCTATGCTGTGTATGCGGTGGCGACCGACCCGAACCCCGAACCGGGCACGATGCTGACCGGCCGCGGCACTGCGGCGGTGGACGGCGTTTTGAAGCGGGGCGAATGGGCGCAGGCCGGCAAGACCTCTTTTTCCATCACCGTCCCCACCGGCAAAAAGGTAGAGGCCACCGTGTATGCCATGAACGATGCCGATGTGCTGTACATGGCGGTGGAATTTCCGTACCGGGCGGATGAAAATGCCGCCGCCATTGCGCTGGATGGCGGTAGTGGATTTTTTGCCCCCGGCAGTGACCTGATTGTCTGGAACGAGGCCGGGTTTGGTGCCTTTCGCGGGGTGGACCCCCGGCGCTGCCCCGGTGGTCAGGCCACCTGCATGGTGCAGAACACAACGCCGGATGTGCAGACGTTTGGCCGGGCAGTCCTTGGCGGCAAACGGCGCAAATCCGTGTATGAATTTGCCTATCCGCTCACCGGCGGTGACATGCGGCTGATGCCGGGAGATACCGTGCGTTACCGTCTGGCCGTGCAACTGGGGCGGGGGGGAAACACCACCACCACCTACTTCCCGGACCTGCTTTCCTTTGGCAAGGCGGGTGTCAGCGTGATTCGCATCAGCAAATAAACGCTCCCCGTTTCGCAAAAATTTATCAATGAAACCGGTGGCCTCCACGATGTAAAATAGACGTGGACGAGATGGGGAGTTGCAGGTGAACCGTGAAAAACTGACCGCTTACATCGTGTTCCACGAAGGGCGGGAAACCGTTGCCTATCTGGATAGCGAGGGCATTCCCACCGTTGGTGTGGGATTCAACCTGAAACGCCGGGACGCGCGGGCAAAGATTGCGGCGCTGGGCCTGGATTACGACGCCGTGGTGGCGGCAGACGTGCACCTGAGCGACGATCAGGTGCTGGCTTTGCTTGCCCCCGATATCGATACAGCCGAGGCCGACGCCCGGCTTTTGGTGGAAAACTTTGACGGCCTGTGCGCGGCCCGTCAGGTGGTTTTGTGTGACATGGCGTTCAACCTGGGGCGCGCGCGCCTGTCCGGTTTCCGCAATATGCTGGCGGCGGTGGACGCATCAGACTGGGAGAGGGCCGCCGACGAAATGGTGGACTCCCGCTGGTACCGGCAGGTGGGCCGCCGGGGCCGCCGCAACGAGCAGGCCATGCGCGCCGGAGCGTTGCCGGAACTTTAGCCCACGGTACCGGTGCGTGCCGGTCAGGCGCCGCTCATCAATTGACCAATGAACTGGCCCATGGCGCCATCCGCCGGTCTGCCGTTTAACAGCAGGATGTTGTTCTTTATGCTCATGGACAGTTCATAGCGATCACCATCGGGTGATAGCAGCCCGCCTACCACCAGGCTGGCAATTTCTTCCCTGGCCATCCTTTTTGCCAGTGCGCTGGCTCCCGCCGGACCTTTTTGCTGTTTGATCGCCGCTTCCAGGTTGCC
>CBDUXI010000106.1:0-4464 GCA_965371175.1 uncultured bacterium | reverse complement strand
GGGGCACGGTCATGTTCCACATGCCTCTATCTGCCAACCAGCAGAGCAAAGCTGGGTGGCCTGAAAAGCTGCCCGGCGTAGCCTCTGATTTACAAAAATCCGCTTCATGCGCCTTGCGTCTGCCGCAATCTCCACCGCCTCTCTTGATCGTCATTCCCGCGAAAGCGGGAATCCAGAGATGGCCATGCCTCGTTCCGTAGTGTTTGATCATCCTGATCTCCGATCATCCTGAGCCTGTCGAAGGAAGGGTCGGCTTGCGGACACGGTTTTTCCGGTGGCAGGCGGTGTTGCGGCTCCAGATGATCCTGCACCGTGTTTCCTGTCGCTCACGCAGGGGTTGTTATGGGCTTGCGCCTCAAAAGGCGTCATACGGCGTTTTTCGACGTGGGTTTTGAAGACCGGATTTCACAACCGTCGAGGGCAGGGGTGCGCCCTGGCTTTCACCTGCAAATCACTCAAAGCGCATTCCAGACGCCCGGCAAAACAAACAAACCAAACGGCGGCGCACAAACAAACCAAACAATGCCGCATAACTAACTGAAAACTATATACAATATACCCACAACGCCGCTCATGTATCCAGACCATCTATTTAACATAATATATATTATCGGAAGTTATTTAAGGGAAAACAGAGGCGCCGGATCGCCTCTCCCCGAAGCGAAAACCGTCGCGTTCGAAAAACGCCCTGTAAGCGATTTTTACCGGTTAACCGGGGTCAGCCCCTGCCTGAGTTGTATGGATGAAGTTTCCGGGGCGCTCAGGGGCCGCTGGCGTCAGTCTGTCCGTTTGGTATGGATTCAATCCGCCCCGTGCATGGTCACCGGAATACGCTGGCGGCCAAACGGCTCTGTGTAGTGGCCGAAGCGCCCGGCGATTTTTGTACCGCAGGTGGGGCAGTTTCCGGTTTCGGTCAGCCGGTAGTGCTCGATCTCGTACCAGTTGCGTTCAATCACCAGACCGTTGCAGTGCGGGCAAAAGGTGGTATCCCCTTCCGGATCGTGAATGTTGCCGGTGTACACATGATGCAGCCCGGCATCCAGGGCAATGCGCCGGGCGTTTGCCAGGGTTTTTCCCGGCGTGGACGGCAGGTCGGTCATGCGATAGTCCGGATGGAAGGCGGAATAATGGACCGGCACATCCGCCCCAAGGTGCTCCAGCATCCAGTCGGCCATGCGGCGGATCTCATCGTCCCCGTCGTTGTGGGTGGGGATGATCAGGTTGGTGACCTCCAGCCACACGTCGCTGTGCGCCAGGTAGCGCAGGGTGTCCAGCACCGGGTCCAGGTGCGCCGCACACAGCTTGTGGTAGAAGTCGTCGGTAAACGCCTTCAGGTCCACGTTGGCGGCGTCCATTTTGGCAAAAAACTCCCGCCGCGGCTGGTCGTGGATATACCCCGCCGTGACCGCTACGGTCTGGATGCCCAGCGCATGGCAGGCGTCGGCCACGTCCATGGCGTATTCGGCAAAGATGACCGGGTCGTTGTAGGTAAACGCCACGCTGCGGCAGCCCAGCCGTTTGGCGGTATCGGCGATCTCTTCCGGTGCGGCCTGATCCGCCAGCCGGTCGAAGTCGCGGCTTTTGCTGATGTCCCAGTTCTGGCAGAAGCGGCAGGCCAGGTTACAGCCGGCGGTGCCGAACGAAAACACCGCCGAACCGGGATAAAAATGGTTCAGCGGTTTCTTTTCAATCGGGTCCACGCAGAAGCCGGAAGAGCGCCCGTAGGTGGTCAGGATCATCTGCTCCCCCACCCGCTGGCGCACGAAACACGCGCCCCGCTGGCCGTCATTCAAGAGGCAGTCTCTGGGGCACAGGTCGCAGCGCATGCGCCCGTTCTCCATGTGCCACCAGCGGCCCGCATATGGAATGGTCGCGTTCACGGGGCCGCCTCCTCCACGTATCTGTCCACGGTGTAGCGAAACAGACGCAGTTTGGGCGACCAGAAATCGGCGTCCAGTCCCGACTTTCTTTTCAGTTCGGTCAGGAACCGGTGCGGTTCCGGGTAGCGCTCCCACACATGAGGCAGGAAGATGCCTTGCAGGCCGTCTACGCGCAGCAGCAGACCGTCCACATCGGGAACCAGTTTGCGCACGGCGTCGTCCTCGTCGTTAAAGATGATCTCGGACAGGGGCGACAGCACCGATACCTCCACCCGCACCCTTTCCAGCTCTTCTATCGTAAGCGGGGCAAACCGTGCATCGCGGGCGGCGGCGATGGCATTGGCACAAACGTCTTCCGCCAGCGGGCGGGTGGCTTTTGTGCTGCCCACGCAGCCGTGTAGCTCCCCGTCCAGCATCAGTGTTACAAAGGCGGCGCCCGGCCGGTCCAGCCCGTCGGCCGAAAGCGCCGGGGCCGTGGCAACGTCCAGTTCCCGGGCGATGGCCTCTCTGGCCAGGGCGATCAACATCTCCCCGGTTTCCGGTTTATATGTGAGCGGCGTCATTGGACGGTCCTTCCGGGGGACGGTCCTTCCGGGCGCTCGGAAAAAGCGAACGCGCCATACCCCACCACCCGTTCCCGGTCGCCCTCGGTATCGCCGGAGTTACGCAGGTCGAGCAGTTCGGCCTTCATGCCGCGCTGCTGTGCAATGGCAAGCAATCCGCGCACCGGCACCGCACCGCAGGCGCCGTCGTGCCGTATCTGATCGGGGCGCATGTCCACAATGGCGCGGGCGGTTTTTATATCCGCCCGACAGGCGGCATCGTACGGCAGGTAGTGAGACAGGTCGGTACTGATCACAATCAGGGTCTCCTCCCCGCCCCACAGCCGGCTCAGCACTTCCGCCACCTGCTCCGAGGTGGCCTCCCCAATGGCCAGCGGCACCAGGGAAAAATCGTTCAGTGCGGTTTGCAGGAACGGCAGGTGGACCTCCAGAGAATGCTCCAAGGCGTGGGCCGCGCTGCTCGTGGTTACCTGCGGCAGGGACAGAGCGGACGCTATCCCGTCCCGGTCCAGCGGCACCACCCCGAGCGGGGTGGAAAAGGCGTCCGAGTCCGGCACCACAAGCCCGCCTACCGGAATGCGGTGGGCAGGCCCCATCAGCACCACCCGTTTCACCTTCTTGTTGCCGTTAACGGTGCGGTAGGCGCTGGCGGCCACGGGGCCGGAATAGACATACCCCGCATGGGGCACGATCAGCGCTTTCGGGGGCGGGTCCGTATACACCCCGGCTTCCCACATCAGGCGCGCCACCGTCTCGGCGAGCGCGCGGGAATCCTCCGGGTAAAACAGACCTGATACCGCTGCGGAACGAATGCGAATCATCGCTCACGCCCTCCTCCGGGGTACCCCTCACTCCCGCCTCCTGCTTTAAAGATAGCGCATTAGCCGCACCATTTCACCCCCTTTGAAAAATAAAAACTTTTAAGAAAAACAAGTAGTTATACGTATCCAAACAGCGGGGGGAGCGCGTCGGGCGCGTATACCTCGTGATCGATGCCGAGGGCGATCAGTTTATCGATCGGATCGGTGCCCCAGGCCACCCCGGCCACGGGCATGTTTGCGGCGTGGGCAGTCTCCACATCCACCTGCGTATCCCCCACATACAGACAGTGGGCCGGCTCCACCTGCAGGGCGCTTGCGGCATTTATGAGCCCCTGCGGATCGGGCTTCATGCGGGCCACGTCTTCGCAGCCGATGACGGTGTTAAACAGGCCGCGTACGTTCAGGGCCGAGAGGATCTGTTCGGTATGCCCCCGGCGCTTGCTGGTGACGACGGCCATGGGGATTCCGGCGCTACTTATCTCAAGTAGTTCTTTATCTATTCCATCGTAAAGCACTGTTTTTGATTCACATATATCTGTGTAGTACCTGCCGATGACATCAATCAGGCCCGCCCGCTCTTCCATGCTGCGTTCGGGAAACACCACTTCCAGCTTGTAGCCGATGTGGTCCACGATGATCTTTTCGGGGATCTGCGGCCAACCCAGTTCGTCCAGGGCTTTATTTGTGCTTTCGACAATGGCCTCGGTGGAGTCGATGAGGGTGCCGTCCAGATCGAATATGGCGGCCCGGTAGGTGGCGCTCGGTACGTTCATGCCGTTATGCTACTTGCTTTTCCGGAACCCATGCTTACCTTCCCCAATATTGACCCGATCATGCTCCAGCTGGGGCCGCTCAAGCTCCGCTGGTACGGCATGATGTACCTGGCCGGTTTTATCATTGGCTACTATCTGCTGCGCCGGCAGATCCGGGAGGGGGTGTTCCGGATTACCGAATACCAGCTGGGGGGGCTGGCCACGGCAATGATTCTGGGGGTGATTCTGGGGGCTAGGTTCGGCTATGTGCTGTTCTATGACTTTGCCGCCTACATGCGCGACCCGTTGCAGATTTTTGCCCTGTGGAAGGGCGGCATGTCGTTTCACGGGGGGCTGCTGGGCACGCTGGTTGCGGGCTATATCTTCTGCCGCAGAGAGGGCATCGAGTACCTGACCACCGCCGACCGGGTGGCGGTGGTGGCCCCGG
>CBDUXI010000105.1:0-4526 GCA_965371175.1 uncultured bacterium | reverse complement strand
AGGGACTTGAACTCCCACGGGCAATGCCCACCAGATCCTAAATCTGGCGCGTCTACCAGTTCCGCCACGCTCGCTTGGGTACCCGCGTATGCCTATCTATAATAGACAGGGCCGGTGCAGATGGTCGGCGGCTTTGGCTAGTGCTGTCAAGGCGGCTGTCCCGCTACCGGGCCTGGGTTTTTTTGGTGTGTGTGGCGGCGAAAGTGCGGAACGGCTCTGTAGCCAGCACCGTATCTGCAAAAAACCGGTGTCCGCTCTCGCCTAAGTGCACGCCGTCCGTATGCGGCGGCGGGATGTCGATGCCGGTGGCCAGCACCGCCTCATCGCTGTCTTCCCCCCCGGCCTGATCGACCAGCGCCTGCCAGATGTCGATCAGGTGCGCGCCGCGCTGTGTGGCGACTTCCCGAATAATACGGTTGTAGATGCGGATGGTGGTCTTGGTCTTGCCGGCCAGGGCGTACAGCTCGCCCCCGTCGCCGTTTGCATCCAGAAAGTAGGTATTTTCCGGTGCGCCCGGCCCTTCCACCAACGGGCGATTGGTCATGAGCGCCACTGCTGCGCCGGTTTCCTGGATTTTGGTGACGATATGCAGCAGGTTTTTCCGGAAGCGGGCGGGCGGCACCAGGTAGCCGTTCAATCTGCCGCCGTCCAGAATGCGTTGATCGTTGATGCCAAACATGATGAGCACCAGGTCGGGCTCGTGGGCCAGTACCCGATCATCCAGATGGTGCACGGCGTCTTCCGTGGTGGCACCGCCCACCGCCGTATTGATGATGCGGATGCCGGTGGCCTCCGCCACTTTTTCCGGCCACACACCGGGAATGGCGGCGACCGGCTGGCCGTTGTCATAGATCGTGTCGGTGGTGAGCGAGTCTCCATAGGCGAGCCACACGGGGGGGCTGCGCCACAGCGGCTGGGTGACAAACAGGACGACGGCCACAAGCACCAGCAGGCCGCCCGCAATGAGGGGGATTTTGCGGGACGGGGATTGATTTTGTGTTTTCGTCATGGCCTGCGCGCTCCGGGTCGTGAGGGAATCGTTCGGAGGGATCATCGGTAGCGGGCGGGGCGGCTGTCAAGTGACTTGACCCACTGCCTCCCTCCCTCTACGGTATCCAACCATGGACTTGAAGAAGGAACTGGCACGGCTGAAGGCGGACGGGCTGTACCGCAAACTGCATCCGGTGGAGGGGCGGCAAGGGCCGGTGATTTCCTATCGCGGGCGGGCGGTCATTAATCTTGCGTCCAACAACTATCTGGGACTGGCGGAACATCCCCTGGTGACGGAGGCGGTGATCCGTGCGGTGCGGGAATACGGTTTTGGTGCCGGGGCCGCGCGGCTGATTTCCGGCAATCACACCATTTTCCGGGAACTGGAAGAGCGGCTGGCGGCGTTCAAGGGGACGGAGTCCGCCCTGTTGTTTGGTTCCGGTTATCAGGCCAACCTGGGGGTGCTTGCCGCTCTGGGCAAGGAGGGGGTGATCGTCGGCGACCGGCTGAACCACGCCAGCCTGATCGACGGGGCCAGACTTGCCGCCGCCAGCCTGAAGGTCTTTCCCCATAAAGATACGGCGGCGGTGGAAAAGCTGCTTGCCCATCACGGCGCACCGGCTCTGGTGGCCACCGACGGGGTGTTTTCCATGGATGGCGATGTGGCACCGCTGGCCGAACTGTCCCGCATTTGTGCGGCCCACGGGGCGTGCCTGATGGTGGACGATGCCCATGCCACCGGGGTACTGGGCGAGGGGCGAGGCAGCGTGCATCAAGCCGGGCTTGCAAGCCGGGACGTGCCGGTGCAGATGGGCACCCTGGGCAAGGCGTTGGGCGGGTACGGCGCATTCGTTGCGGGCAGTGCTGACCTGATTAAATACCTGATCAACCACGCCCGCAGCTTTATCTATACCACCGCCCTGCCCCCGGCGGTGGCGGCGGGGGCCATCGCCGCGCTGGAGATCGTCCAGTCTGATGAGGGCCGGGAACTGCGGGCGCGGCTGGAACAAAACCGCGCCTATCTATTAACAGGACTCAAAGCGCTGGGGTGCCATGTGCCGGACGACGACGGACCGCCCACGCCGATCATTCCGTTGATGGTGGGGGACGCGGGCCCGGCAACCGACCTGTCCCACGCCTTGCTGGAAGCGGGCGTTCTGGCCCCGGCGGTGCGTCCGCCCACGGTGCCCAAAGGCACCAGCCGGTTGCGGCTTACGGTCATGGCCACCCACACCACGGAGCATCTGGAGCGGGTGGTGACCGCCGTTGGAGTATGCCGTGACGGGGGCTGACACGGTACTTGTTACGGGTGCGTCCGGCGGCATCGGCTCCGCCGTGGCCAGGGCGTTTTCCACGGCGGGCAAAAAGGTGGCGCTGCACTATCACACCGGCAAGGACCGGGCGGAGCAGGTGGCGCAGTTGGTGCGCGAGTCCGGGGGCCATGCGGAACTGTTTTGCGCCGATCTGGCCGCACCGGAAGGGGTGGGTGAATTACTGGAAAATGTCACCCGCTGGACGGGTGGCCCCCTGCACGGGCTGGTGCATGCGGCAGGGGCCGTGCGGGACCGGCCGGTCACGTCTTTGACCGAAGCCGACTGGGATCAGGTGATCGCGGTGCACCTGTCCGCCGCCCGCCATTTGCTTGCTGGCGGGTGCATCGCAGCGGGCGGGTTTGCGCTGTTGGTGGGTTCCGGCGCGGGGGGAGCGGGGCGCGCGGGACAAGCCGCCTATGCCGCGGCCAAGTCCGGGCTTGCGGCGTTGGCTCACGTGTTGGCTCCAGGCCTTTCCGCGACGGGCGTGCGGCTCAATACGGTCATTCCCGGTCCAGTGGACACCCCCATGTGGGAACGGCTGCCCCCGGCGGCAAAACAAAAGGTGTTGTCGGCGTACGGCCTGTCCCGGCCCGCAAGCGTGGACGAGGTGGCGGCGTTTATCGTGGCGGTGGCGAACCTGCCGGAAGTAAGCGGCCAGGTGATTTCCCGCATCGCCCCGGCAGACACTTATATAGATATGGACAATCGGGGGCAGACGTCGTGAACGGCCTGTTTATTACCGGCACCGATACCCACGTGGGCAAAACCCATGTGGCCTGCGGGCTGATCCGGGCGCTTGCGGCAAAAAATATACGGGTGGGGGTCATGAAGCCGGTGGAGACCGGGGTGGCGGTGGGGGCGGTGGGGGCGGATACCACGGCGTTGATTGCCGCCGCCGGGGCGGGCGATGCGCCGGAGCGGGTCTGCCCGTATGCGCTGGGCCTTGCGGCCTCGCCCCTGATCGCATCTCGCGCGGCGGGGGTGACGATTGAACTTTCCCATATCACCCAGGTCTATCGGACGCTTGCCGACAAGTACGAGCAGATGGTGGTGGAGGGGGCTGGCGGCTGGGCGGTGCCGGTGGCGGATGGGGTGGATATGGGAGGGTTGGCGGGGGCGGTCGGCCTGCCGGTGCTGCTGGTGGCGAGGCGGGCGCTGGGCACGGTCAATCACACGCGCCTGACGGTGGATGCGATACGCCGGACGGGCCTTGTTGTCGCCGGGATTGTGCTGAACGGCCCGGACGATCAGGGCGATGATTCGCTGGCCGGGAACGCCGCCCTGATCCGGGAACTGACGGGGGTTCGCGTGTTTGACGACCTGCCGTGGGGAGCGGCGGACGACGCGGATTTTCAATCCCTGGTGACTTGCCTGGAACTTTGTTAGATTTTTCTCAAAAAGCCTTGAGATAACGGTTGACGCCCATAGGGGAGCCGCGTACTATTACGAGCTTCCGGTCGCAACAAATTTTGTCTGTCGCGAATGGGTCTTTGACAACTAAATAGGATGGTAGCGTACACACATGTCGGGTCTTACGTTGCGGCGCGTGAACCTTCGGGTTTACGGAGATCGCAACACGGTTGCGGCGCACAGACCTTCTGGGTTTGTGGAGATCGCAACTAAATTTCTTAAGTAAAAACGCCTGATTCATTTCAGGAATTTTCTACTGAGAGTTTGATCCTGGCTCAGAACGAACGCTGGCGGCGTGCCTAACACATGCAAGTCAAGGGAGGTAGTGATTCCTTCGGGAATCACCCAACCGGCGCACGGGTGAGTAACGCGTGGATAATCTGCCCTCAAGAGGGGAATAGCCCCGGGAAACCGGGATTAATACCGCATAAAGTCCGGGAGCATAAGCTTTCCGGTCCAAAAGATGGGGATCCTTCGGGACCTGTCGCTTGAGGATGAGTCCGCGTCCCATTAGCTAGTTGGCGGGGTAAAAGCCCACCAAGGCCGAGATGGGTAGCCGACCTGAGAGGGTGATCGGCCACACTGGAACTGAGACACGGTCCAGACTCCTACGGGAGGCAGCAGTGAGGAATTTTGCGCAATGGGGGAAACCCTGACGCAGCAACGCCGCGTGTGCGAAGAAGGCCTTCGGGTCGTAAAGCACTTTCAGAAGGGAAGAAGTGCGCCAATTTAATAGATAGGCGTATTGACGGTACCTTCAGAAGAAGCTCCGGCTAACTCCGTGCCAGCAGCCGCGGTAATACGGAGGGAGCA
>CBDUXI010000104.1:0-5046 GCA_965371175.1 uncultured bacterium | reverse complement strand
CAGACGGTGACCCGGATTGTGTTTGTGGTGTTGCCTGCCTGCTCATTTGGTAAAATCAAACTTCGCTCCTCGCGCCTCGCCTGACCCCATTTGGGACCGCAAATCCAGACGGTGACCCGGATTGTGTTTGTGGTGTTGCCTGCCTGCTCATTTGGTAAAACCAAACTTCGCTCCTCGCGCCTTGCCTGACCCCATTTTGGACAGCAAATCCGGACGGTAACCCAGATAGTGTCATGCGGCGTTGCTCGCCCGCTCATTCAATAAAACCCAACCTGCCTGCCCCTGTTTAGCACCACAATATTGGTGCCACCGGACTTTTTGCATTCTTTTTAGACATATATTTGCCGATAAGAGGGGATGCAGTGGACCGGTGTAAAAAGAGGGTTGTCTGTTGCCGTATGGGCGTTTGTGGCCCTGTCGGTGAGCGGGTGCTCCCACTGGTCCCGGCCGGTGCCGGAACTGTTGGGGCAACTGCCCGACGTGCCGGTGGTGCGGCTGGCGCACTACCCGTCCCCCCCCATGAAGATGAAACGCGCCGCTCACGTGGGCGTGGGCTGGATAATCGGTGGACCGGGCGGAATCGTCATGGGACACCGCATCCATCAGGTGACCGGGAAAACCATGCTCAGGGAGTACGGCATTGTTTCACCAGTGGAGCAGGTGCAGGCGCGTCTGGAAGCGGCCTTACGTCACGGATTGGGGCTGAGCAACCTGATCGTGCATCCTGAACCGGTGGGGTCGCTGGTGGAACTGCCCCCGGCCACACCAGGGGAGTGGGTGTTTCGCCTGCACGCCGAACGGGTGAAATTCAGTTTTTTTATTGCCGACTGGGACCACTATCGCCTGAGGTACAAGGCGGACCTGCGACTGGTGCGCAGAGAGGACGGGCGCGTTTTGTGGAAAGGGGAATGCCGCTACAACAGCAATCGTTCGGAACGCCCGCCAGAGTGGGCAGAGGGCAACCCTACCTTAAACGAAATCAAGGCGGCCGAAGGCCGGATGTTACAGGAAATTCTTTCCGCCGCGGCGGACTCCTGCGCCGACCAGTTGCTCATATCGTTTATGGGGTGGGTGCCGGAAGCGCCGGAGCAGGCCCGCACCGCCGCCAAATGACGCCATGCGCCAGATCGGGCGCATTCCTTCAGAAAACACAAAACAGGTAGGCGGTGAAGATTGCGGCAGATGCAAGGCGCTCGCGGAGGAAAAACCGGAGGCGTAGCCTGCTACGTCGAGGATTTTTCCCCCGTGTGCAACGAAGCAGGTGCCGTGATATCCGCCGCCGGTGTTACGCCGTTATGAGGCGGTGATGGCAAAGACGCTGTCTGTCACACTCTTGCCATCCGGCCCGCGCCCGCCCACCAGCACCAGCATACCGCCCACATCGCACAGAGCGCCCATTACCCGGCCTTCAGGCAGGTCGGGCAGACTCTCCCATGTATTGCCATCATAACGGGCCACACGGGGGCTGATGCGCGTGTTGTCGTTGCCTCCCGCCACAAACAGGGTGTCGTTTCGGGTGGCGGCGTACACGCCTGCCCCCGGCCACGGCAGGCGGGTGGGGGCATCGGTCCAGACGTCCGCGGCCGGGTCGAAGCATTCAATGACATCCAGGTTGTGGAACGTGCCGTCCTGGCAGGCACCGCCGCCCATCAGCCAGATGTGGCCGTTCATGACCCCGGCGGCAAGTGAAAAGCGCGGGGTGGGCATGACGGTAAGTTCCCGCCAACTGTCCGCACCATCCGCCAGATGCTCGGAAAACCCGAACGCCGGGTCGGTAAGCGGCCCGCCGGTGGCGTCCGGGTGGTGGCCGCCAAACAGGTAGATGCTGCTCTTGTGGGCGATTGCCGTGGGGGCGTCGTGACGCATCAACAGCGAGGGACCGGTCTCCCAGCGGTCGTGCTCGGGCAGGTAAACCTCTACCAGGCTTTTAAAGTCGAAGGTGCCGTCGTCGTTGCGAAAGCCGCCGCCCATCACGTAAATCCGGTCGCCCACGGTGGCCGCCACAATGCCGGAGCGGGGACCGGGCATGGGCGCGCACGGCTCCCATCGATCGGTTTTCGGGTCGTACACCTCGGTGCTGGCAAGGCTTTTAAAACCGGTGCCGCCGCCGCCGAATACATAGAGCCGATCATTCCAGACCGCAAAGCCGAAGTGGGAACGGGCCGCAGCCATGGGGGCGATCTGTGCGTGGCTGGCGGACACGGTTTTTTGGCTTACGCCCCGCCGGAAACGGCGAGTGCCTCCACCCGGTTGGTCACCTCCCGGCCGTCTCCTTTCCAGCCGCCGATGGCGTACAGGGTGTCGTTCAGCAGGGCCACGCCCATGGCGGCGCGGGGTTCGCCCAGAGCGGCCAGGTCCTGATGGTTGCCGGTATCGGCGTTAAAGACCACCGTCTTGTCGTGAATGCCGGGGCCGGAGTAGCCGCCCAGCACATAGACCTGATTGCCGTGGCTCGCCACCCCGTGGGCCGCCGCCGACCACGGCATGGCAAACGGCGGTTCCAGCCATTTCCCGGTGTTCGGGTCGAACCGGTCGATGCGGTCAAAGTCACGAATGCCGCCCGCGCTTTCGATGTAGGCGCAGCCGCCGATGGACCAGATTTTGCCGTCGTAGGCAAATCCCATGGGGGCAAAGCGCGGTACCGGCAGGTCGGCAATGCGCTCCCAGTTTTTGGCCCCCGGCGTGAGCCGCTCCGAATAGGGAAACGCGGGATCGCTGGACGGCCCCCCTTCGGTGGCCTCCGGGTGGTGACCGGCCACAATGTAGATGGTGTCATCCAGCACCGCGCACGATGGGTAGTCGTGGGGCTGGCCCATGTCGGGGCCGCTCTCCCAGCTGTCGGTGGCCGGGTGGTAGATTTCGGTGGTGGGCAGAAAGCGGAATTTGCCATCTTCCTTGCGAAAGCCGCCGCCGACCACATAGATGCGGTCGCCGATGACCGCCGCCATGGCACCGGAGCGCAGGGTGGGCATGGGGGTCGCCAGTTCCCAGCGGTCGGCCTGTGGGTCGTACACTTCCACGCTGTTCAAGCTGGTGAACTGCATGCCGCCGCCGCCAAAAACGTATATTTTTCCGTTATACACCGCTGTTGCGGGGTGGGAACGAATGTTATGTAACGGGGCAATATCCCGCCAGTTTTGCATGGCTTGATGGCTCCTTTGCAGGGTGAAACGGGTAGGTCCAGGTGCCGCCCTTGCGGGATTTTTCCCTACGGGTATCCCGGCACCGACGGCATCATTTTGGAAGTGTCCGGCTGAAAGGTTTCGAAGGTGTGAAACCCCTTCATAAAGGCCACTATGCTGATCCCCAGCATCAGGGTGATCAGGCACAACAGCAGAATCAAACTTTTTGATTTCTTTTTTTCCGGAGCATTCATACCGAACGGAATGATACGTGTCCGGGGGAACCCTGTGCAAACGCGGGTCTTTCGAACCGGCTTCGAAGTGCATGCTACAATTCGAAATTCCGGTCGCAATTTGCGGATTGGGAACCTGAATCAGGAGGGCGGTTACAGCAGATGAGCGGCAAGGTAAGCGGGATATACGCCAAACGGCGGGCACGGGTACTGAAGGCATTGAACGGCGGCGTGGCCATCTTGCCCGCCGCACCGGAACAGGTGCGCTCAAACGACACCCACTACCCGTACCGGCAGGATTCCGACTTTTACTACCTGACCGGCTTTACCGAACCCGGCGCTGTGCTGGTGCTGGATGCGGGTGCGCCGAAACACCGGTTTGTGCTGTACGTGCAGCCGAAAAACCCGGACATGGAGCGCTGGACCGGCCGCAGGTCCGGGGTAAAAGGCGCGCGCAGCAAGTTTGGCACTGATGCGGCCCGGGAGGTGGAGCGTTTTTATACGGACTTGCCTACCCTGCTAAAAGGGCGCGATCGGGTATTTTTGAAGGTGGGTGCGGACCCGCATCTGGAGGAGAAAATCACCGGGCACATGGCCGATTTTCGCGGCCGTGGCCGGGCGGGGGAAACGGGCCCTTCGGGGATCGTCGATATCAGCCCGGTCCTGGCCGAAATGCGGCTGTTCAAGGCGGACGACGAGATCGCCCTGATGGACCAGGCCGCCGCCGCCACTGCGGCGGGCCATCTGGAGGCCATGCGCACGACCCGGCCCGGCATGTACGAATATCAGGTGCAGGCCGGCATTGAATACCGGTTTTGTCAGGCGGGCGCTCTCTTCCCGGCTTATGCCACCATCTGCGGCAGTGGCGCAAACGCTACCATCCTGCACTATGTGGAAAACAACCGGCGCATGAAAAAAGGCGACCTGCTGCTCATCGACGCCGGGGCGGAAGTGGGGGGATATGCCGGGGATGTCACCCGCACCCTGCCGGTGGGAGGGCACTACAGTGAGGCCCAGCTGGCCGTGTATCAGGTGGTACTTGCCGCCCAGAAGGCGGCGGTTCGCAAGGTGAAGCCGGGGATCAGTTTTAATGCCATACACCAGGCGGCGGTACGCGCGCTGACCGACGGCCTGATCCGTCTGGGGCTTGTTGAAGGTCCTCTTGCCAAAGCGATCAAAACCGGTGCCTACAAACGCTTTTACATGCACCGCACCAGCCATTGGCTGGGGCTGGACGTGCACGACGTGGGGGCCTATTACCTGAGCGAAAAAAAGGGCCGTGGAGACAACTCCCGGCTGCTGGAAGCGGGCATGGTGCTGACCGTGGAACCGGGTCTGTATATTGATCCCGACCCGGATATTCCGGCGGCCTACCGGGGCATCGGCATCCGCATCGAGGACGACGTGCTGGTGACCAAAGATGGCTATCGGGTGCTGACCGAAAAGATTCCCAGAGAGCCCCACGACATTGAGCGGGTCATGGCGGGCGACGATTAGCCGGGCCACGATCAGGTGGGCGACGGTCGCTTTCGGGCTGTGGCTGTGCAGCGGGTGCAGCCCGAAGGAAGAGCCGCCCCCGCCAAAGACGCCGGAGGCGGTGATTGCCGAGGCCCTGTCGCAGACCCCCGACCTGCATGCCGGACGGGTCGTATTTCGCACCTGGTGCATCTTCTGTCACGGTGATCAGCAGG
>CBDUXI010000103.1:0-5080 GCA_965371175.1 uncultured bacterium | reverse complement strand
AAGGCCTGCGCTTCGCCATCCGCGAGGGTGGCCGCACCGTGGGCGCTGGCGTTATTACCAAGATCGTGGAGTAAATCAGGTGCGCGAAATCGTTTCCATGGCCTGCGGCGCTTGCAAACGCCGCAACTATTCGACCATCAAGAACAAGCGGAACACGCCGGACCGCCTGGAGCTGTCCAAGTATTGCCGTTTTTGCCGCGAGCATACCGCTCATCGCGAGGTGAAGTAGACCGATGGATGGTGTTCGGGGGACATACAGGGCAGTAGCTCCAATTGGTAGAGCGGCGGTCTCCAAAACCGCATGTTGGGGGTTCGAGTCCCTCCTGCCCTGCCACCTGGGCGCTGCGTTTCGCCGGGGGGGCGTGTAGTGGCTTTTTTTAGCCGCGTTACCGGCTTTCTGGGTGAGGTGCGGGCAGAGGTCAAGAAGGTGGTGTTCCCCAACCGGGCCGAGACCCTGGGGTCGACCGGCGTGGTGATTGTTTTCGTGATGATCCTCGGCGTGTACCTGGCGATCATGGATGGTCTCTGGATGAAGGCCGTCGGGATGGTGATTCGATGAGTAGCGCGGAAGAGGGACAGATGGAAGAAAAGCCGGTGGAAGAGTCCTCCACAACGGAAGCTCCCGTGGATGAGGTTCCTGTGGATGAAGCTCCCGTGGATGAGGTTCCTGTGGATGAAGCTCCCGTGGATGAGGTTCCTGTGGATGAAGCTCCCGTGGATGAGGCTCCTGTGGATGAGGCTCCTGTGGATGAGGCTCCCGTGGATGAGGCTCCCGTGGATGAGGCTCCCGTGGATGAGGCTCCCGTGGATGAGCCTCCCGTGGATGAGGCTCCCGTGGATGAGCCCGTAGCGGACGCGACTCCTGCTGGGGAAGCGTCGGCAGATGCGGTCGTGGCGGAAGGTGAGGCCCCTGCTGCTGAGGAAGTGGCGGCAGAGGAGCCCGAATCCATCATGGCCGCGCCCAGCCCGGACCATCGCTGGTATGTGGTGCAGGCGTACTCCGGGTACGAAAACCGCGTGCAGCAGAGCCTTGGCGAACGGGTGCGGGCACAGGGCATGGAGGAGTTGATCACCAATATTCAGGTGCCGTCCGAGGAAGTGCTGGAAATCAAGGGCGGCAAAAAGCGCAAGAGCAACCGCAAGTTCTTCCCCGGCTATGTGCTGGTGCAGGCAAAGATGACCGACGAGGTGTGGCACCTGATCAAGGATATTCCCAAGGTTACCGGGTTTGTCGGCGGCAGACATCCCGCCTCCCTGGAGCCGGAAGAGGTGCAGGACCTGCTTTACCAGATGGAGACCGGGGTGCGTCCGCCAAGGGCCACCGTAGACTTCACCGTGGGCGACAAGGTACGTATCATCGAAGGGCCGTTCTCGGGGTTTGTGGCCAATGTGGACGAGGTGATCGAATCCCAGTCGAAGCTCAAGGTGATGGTCACGATTTTTGGCCGTTCCACCCCGGTGGAACTGGGCTTTTTGCAGGTGGAAGCGGCGTAGGGACGGGCAGTTTTTTGCCGTCCGGGTTTGTTTTTTTTGTGGGTCAGTAACGGGTTGTAAGGAAAAATGGCAAAACAGATCAGCGGATATATCAAGCTTCAGGTTCCGGCGGGGAAAGCCAATCCCGCCCCCCCCATTGGCCCGGCACTGGGCCAGCACGGGGTGAACATCATGGAGTTCTGCAAGGCGTTTAACGCCAAGACTCAGGACCAGGCCGGCAGCATCATCCCGGTGGTGATCACGGTGTTCAAGGACAAGTCGTTCACTTTCATCACCAAAGTGCCGCCGGTCTCCGACCTGCTCAGGAAGATTGCCAAAATCAAAAAGGGCGCAGGCAATTCCGTCAAGGAGACCGTGGCAACGATCTCTCTGGCCCAGGTGGAAGAGGTGGCCAAACAGAAAATGCCGGATCTGAATGCGGCCAACCTTGAAGGGGCGATGAGTATCATCAAGGGAACCGCCCGCAGCATGGGCATCAAGGTAGCCTGAAACGTTTTTCTTAATTAATTACCGGATAGCAGAAGACCAATGGCCAAGCGAATAGAAGAAAATGCAAAAAAGGTAGAGCCGCGCTTTTACGAGCTGGACGAGGCGCTCGACCTCGTCAAGGAGTGCGCGAAAACCAAATTTGACGAAACCGTGGACGTGGCCTTCCGGCTGGGGGTGAACCCGCGCCATGCGGACCAGATGGTGCGCGGTAGCGTGGTCATGCCGGGAGGAACCGGCAAGACCGTGCGCATCCTGGTGTTTGCCCAGGGCGAAAAGGCCGCCGAAGCCACCAAGGCCGGTGCCGACCACGTGGGAGCCGCCGACATGGTGGAAAAGGTGCAGGGCGGCTGGCTGGAATTCGATACCGTGGTGGCCACCCCGGACATGATGGCCCACGTGGGCCGGTTGGGAAAAGTGCTCGGCCCCCGCGGTCTGATGCCCACCCCGAAAACCGGCACCGTGACCTTCGACGTGACCAAGGCCATTACCGATATCCGCGCGGGCAAGGTGGATTACCGGGTCGAAAAGGCGGGCATTATCCACGTGCCGGTGGGCAAGGCATCGTTTGATCCGGAAAACTTGAAAAAGAATTTTCTGGCGCTGCTTGAAGCCATCGTCAAGGCCAAGCCCGCATCAGCCAAGGGCCGCTACATCCAGAGTGTCACCCTCAGCAGCACCATGGGTCCGGGCATCAAGATGGATCCGGGCACCGTCGCCAAGCTGGTGGCGTAACAGACTTTCGGGGGGATTTAATTTCCCCCTTAAACCGGCCTCCGGCATTGCCGGGGCCATCGGAGACAGTGGGCGCGCATTTCGAATGCGCTTAATGAGTTGGTCACCCACCGAGATGGAGGGGCCGGGACGTTCTCCTGAGTTGTTTCGGGAAACCAGTCCCCATCCACCATCGGATGATAACAATCAGGGACGAAAAAGGAGAACCGTGAATCGGACTGAAAAACAGGATCAGATCCAGTCCATAACGGAACAGTTTGAGCGTGCCAACCTGAGCATTGTGGCGGGTTACAAGGGACTTTCGGTGGTCCAGCTTACCGGGCTCCGTAGCGAGCTGCGCAAGGTGGACGGTCAGTTCCGGGTGGTCAAGAACAGCCTGGCAAAACGCGCCGTGACCGACCGGGACGAAGCCGTTCTGGCCGACTATTTTGTCGGCGCGGTGGGCGTGGTATTTGCCTATGGCGATCCCGCCGCCACCGCCAAGGTGGTCAAGGAGTTCAGCGAGGACGCCGAGCAGTTTGCCGTTGCGGCGGGGCTGATGGAAGGCCAGGTGCTGGATGCAGCGGGGGTCGACCAGATCGCCAGCCTGCCCAGCCGGGATGAGTTGATCGCCAGAATGCTCGGTTCCATGATCAGCCCGCTTTCGGGGCTGGCGCGGGTGCTTTCGGGCAACCAGCGCAATCTGGTCTGCGTGCTTGCAGCCATTGCCGACAAGAAGGCCGCTTGACGACTGTATCTAACTGTATCTATTTGTATTTATTCGATTTTTTGTAAACGTAGGGAGTGTAAAAGAAAATGGCAAAACTGTCAGCAGATGAAATGATCACCGCCATTGAGGGGATGACGGTGCTGGAACTCAACGACCTGGTCAAGGTGCTTGAGGAGAAGTTTGGCGTATCGGCTGCCGCCCCGGTGGCCGCCGCCGCTCCGGGTGCCGGTGGGGGTGAAGCCGCTGCCGAGCAGACCGAATTCGACGTGATACTGCTCGCCACAGGCGACAAGAAGATCGCCGTCATCAAGGTGGTGCGTGAAATCACCAGCCTGGGCCTCAAAGAGGCCAAGGATCTGGTGGAGGCCGCTCCCAAGGCGGTGAAGGAAGGCGTCTCGAAAGACGAGGCCGAGGAGCTGAAGGGCAAGCTGGAAGAGGCGGGCGCCCAGGTCGACGTCAAGTAGACCGGACACCGCAGGTTCCTTAAGTAACCGACATCTGCGTGCGGGGAGCCCCCTTCCCGCACGCAGCCTTATTTCCAAAAGCGGGCCGAGTTAGGGAGACAGCATGGCAAACACCGTCCAGTGCGGGTTGCGCGAGCGCGTAGGGTACGGCAAACAACAGGAAATCCAGATGGTGCCGCACCTGATTCAGGTGCAGGCCAGTTCGTTCGCGAACTTCCTGCAATCGGAACAGGGGCCGGACGGTCGTGAGGAAATGGGGCTGCAAGCCGCTTTCCAGAGCGTCTTTCCCATCGAGGACTACAACGGCACTGCCCAGTTGGAGTTTATCGAGTACAGTCTGGGCCGACCAAAATTTGACGTGCGCGAATGCCTGGAGCGGGGCATGACCTATGCCGCTTCCCTGCGTATCAAGGCCCGTCTGGTGGTTTGGGAACAGGGCGAGCGCAAAAGTGGCAAGCCGCCGATCTCGGTGAAGGAGCAGGAAGTCTATCTGGGCGAACTGCCGCTCATGACCGAGACCGGCACCTTCGTCATTAACGGCACCGAACGGGTGGTGGTCAGCCAGCTGCACCGCTCCCCCGGCGTGTTTTTCTCGCACGACAAGGGCAAGACCCATGCCTCCGGCAAGGTACTGTTCTCCGCCCGGGTGATCCCGTACCGGGGTTCCTGGCTGGACCTGGAATTTGACATTAAAGATCTGCTGTACGTGCGGATCGACCGGCGTCGCAAGCTGCCTGCTACGGTGCTGCTGAAGGCGTTTGGCTACTCCACCGAGGACATCCTGGAGATGTACTACCCGGTGGAGGAGGTGCGTATCAAGGGCGGCGAAGTCAGCGCCGACCTGAACCCGGATATTCACGCCGGTCTGCGTGCGGACCTGCCGATCGTGCATCCCAAAACTGGCGACGTGCTGGTCAAGGAGCACAACAAGATCACCAAGGTGGCCGTCAAGCGCATGGCCGAGGCGGGTGTCACCACGATTCCCATGCAGACCGAAAGCCTGACAGGCCGCGTGGCCGCCCACGATATCGCCGACAAGGACGGTGAGGTGCTGGTGCCCCGGAACGAGGAGTTGACCGAGGAAAAAGTGGCCGAGATCATGGCCGCAGGCATCGACCACATGTCTTTGTTGTGAATCGATTGCGTGCGGGTGTTGCCGGTGATACGCGCCACCCTGGCCATGGAGAAGGTG
>CBDUXI010000102.1:0-5133 GCA_965371175.1 uncultured bacterium | reverse complement strand
GCCGTGCTGCACCAGCCGGTCGAGCACGGTCAACAGCCGCTGTACGTCGGCAAAATGCAGGCCGGTAGTGGGTTCGTCCAGCAGATACAGGGTGCGGCCCGTGTCCCGTTTGGATAGCTCGCGGGACAGCTTGACCCGCTGCGCCTCCCCACCCGATAAGGTGGTGGCCGCCTGCCCCAGCTTGACGTATTCCAGCCCCACGTCCATCAGTGTCAGCAGCTTGCGCTTGAGCTTGGGGATGGCCTTGAAGAAGATGAACGCCTCCTCCACTTCCATCTCCAGCACGTCGGCGATGCTCTTTTCCTTGTAGGTGATCTCCAGGGTTTCCCGGTTGTAGCGGCGACCGGCGCAGGCCTCGCAAGTGACGTACACGTCGGGCAAAAAGTGCATCTCGATCTTGATCAACCCGTCGCCCTGGCACGCCTCGCAGCGGCCCCCCTTTACGTTAAAGGAGTAGCGTCCCGGCTTGTAGCCACGGGCGCGGGACTCGGGCAGTTGTGCAAACAGGTCGCGTATCAGGGTAAACAGGCCGGTGTAGGTGGCCGGGTTGGAGCGCGGGGTGCGGCCAATGGGAGCCTGATCGATGTGGATGATCTTGTCGATGTGTTTCAGGCCGCGTATGCCGTCGCAGGCGCCCGGCTTTTCTCCCGCCCCGTGAAAATGACGGGCCAGATGTTTGTACAGAGTTTCCAGAATAAGACTGCTCTTGCCGGAGCCGGACACGCCGGAAACCACCGTCAGCAGCCCCACGGGGATTTTGACATCGATATTTTTGAGGTTGTTTTCCCGGGCCTTGAGGATTTCGATATATCCCTTCGATGAGCGATCCCTTGCGGGCAAATGGACGCGGCGCTTGCCGGAAAGGTACTGCCCGGTCAGCGAGGCTTCCTCTTTTTCCACCTGCTCCGGGGTGCCTTCGGCCACCACCTGTCCGCCGTGGTGCCCCGCCCCCGGCCCCATGTCGATCACGTGATCGGCGGCGCGGATCGTTTCCTCGTCGTGCTCCACCACGATCACGGTATTGCCCAGGTCCCGCAGGGTGGTCAGGGTGTTCAGCAGCCGCGTGTTGTCGCGCTGGTGCAGACCGATGGACGGCTCATCCAGCACATACATGACCCCCATCAGGCGTGAGCCGATCTGGGTGGCCAGCCGAATCCGCTGCCCCTCCCCGCCAGATAAGGTGTTGGCGGAACGGTCCAGGGTGAGATAGCCCAGCCCCACGTCGTTTAAAAAGGTGAGGCGCTCCACCACTTCCTTGAGTACCCGCTCGCCGATGGTGGCCTCCCGCTCGGTGAGGGAAAGATCGGCAAAAAAGCGGCACGCATCGTCAATGGACATGCGGGTCATCTGCACGATGGACTGGCCCTGCACGGTCACCGCCCGGCTGATGGCCCGCAGGCGCTGACCGTCGCATTCGGCGCACGGGTGGGCGGCCATGTAGGTGGCGATTTCGTCGCGCATCTGCCCGGAGGCGGTTTCCACATAGCGGCGCGACAGGTTGGCCACCACCCCCTCGAACGGCTTGGTAAAACTGTATTTCGAGCCGCCTTCCTTTTGCAGGTGGAAGGTGATTTCCTCGGTGCCGGAGCCAAACAGAATCAACTCCCGCTGGGATTTTTTAAGCTGCTTCCACGGTTTGTCCAGGGGAATGCCGTAGTGCCTGCCCAGGTTGATCAGCACCTGCTCAAAGTAGGCCGACCAGGTGCGCCGCCACGGGGCCACGGCGCCGTCGGTCAGGCTCATGGACGGATCGGGCACCACCAGTTCCGGGTCCACCTCCATATGGGTGCCCAGCCCGTCGCAGGTGGGGCAGGCGCCGTGGGGGCTGTTGAACGAAAAAATCCGCGGGGCCAGCTCCGGCAGGCTGATGCCGCAATCCGCACAGGCGTGCTGTTCCGAAAAAATGCGGTCGCCCTCGTCCTGCTGGTGGATGGTCATGAGGCCGTCCGCCAGATGCAGGGCCGTCTCCACCGAATCGGTGAGGCGCTTCTTGATGCCGTCTTTGACGATCAGGCGGTCCACCACCACGTCGATATCGTGCTTGAGGTTCTTGTCCAGTTCGATGGGTTCGTCCAGCCCCAGCACGGTGCCGCCCACCCGCACGCGCACGAACCCCTGTTTTTTCAGGCCGGCAAGCTCGCGCTTGTACTCCCCTTTCCGCCCACGCACGATGGGGGCCAGCACCAGAATGCGGGTGCCTTCCGGCAGGGCCAGGGTGGCATCCACCATCTGCTGCACCGTTTGCGCGTGAATCGGGTTGCCGCAGCTGGGGCAGTGAGGGGTGCCGATGCGGGCAAACAACAGGCGCAGATAATCGTAAATTTCGGTCACCGTGGCCACGGTGGAGCGCGGGTTTTTGGAGGTGCTCTTCTGCTCAATGGAGATGGCCGGGGACAGGCCGTCGATGCCGTCCACGTCGGGCTTGCCCATCTGCTCCAGAAACTGGCGGGCGTAGGCCGAAAGCGATTCCACGTAGCGGCGCTGCCCCTCGGCGTAGAGGGTGTCGAACGCCAGCGAGCTCTTGCCGGAGCCGGACAGGCCGGTGATCACCACCAGCCGGTCGCGGGGGATGACCACATCCACCCCCTTAAGATTGTGTTCGCGGGCACCGCGGATGTGTATCTGGTCCGGCTTCAATGGTTGGCTTTCCGGGCTGGTGGAAAAACCATCAGTCTACCACTGTGTGCCGGTGGGGATGAACCGGGGGGCTACGGAAACGCTGGGCCGTACAGGTCGGCCACGGAAACATACTCCGATCGGGACAGATAGCTGGACATGTTGCCGGTGGTGGCCCCGTGCAGCATGAGGAAGTCGGTCAGTTGCACGGCCTCGGACAGCACGGCTTCATCCAGTTCCACATCTCTTTGCGCACACAAAACGGTGGCAAAAACACGGGCGCAAAGCAGGGCGCACACCCCGGTAAACAGGGTACTTCGCAGGCCCTCCGTATGGTGGGCAAACTCGTTGGCGAACAGCTTGGAGGCCAGATAGCGGCGCAAAGGCAACGCAAAGCGCGGCCAGTTTGCGGCCACGTACCGGTCGTGATCGGTGGCCAGCTGTTCGCCGCCTGCGCCCATGCCGTACTGCGCCACGAAGTACTCTTTCGGATCGTTCAGCACCAGGGTGGTGTCGCTATGGCCCAATATGGCCGAAAAGTGCCTGCGGGCTCGGGACAGACCACCGGATAGCGAGGTGGCAATCGCTTCCAGTTTCGCCCCATCCGGCGTTACCGGGAAGTTGTCGAACGTCTGCACGCCCGCTTGCTCCCGCATGGCCTCCACCGTGGTACCCAAAGACAGCAGCGCCATTTCGGGAGACAGGCTGTCGTTGGCCAGGGTATCCACCGCCAGCCGTTCCCAGCGGTCGTACTCTTCCCAACCCAGCGGGATCTCCGGCGTCAGGCGCGGGCCCTGATTGCGACGGGTCACCCGGTAGCCCCCTTCCCGCAGGGCAAAGCCTTTGGGGTTGGTCACAATGCGTATATCGCCGCCTTCAAACAGCATGGCGCTGCTGGTGGGGCAGTAGCACGAGAACGTGACGCACACCCCCGTGGGCCGTTGCAGGTAAATCCGGGGAAATACATGGCAACCCACCGGCAGCGCTTCGGGGCCAATCTGGCCGTGGACGGCACACAGGTTATCCTGCAACAAGACACACCGGCCGTCCTCGTCGCCGCAGAGCACATCGCGAAAGCTGCCATCTTTCTGCGCCATCCGGCTGAACAGGTCGTCCGCACCTCTGCCCGGTACCCGCAGGGTGCCATTCTCCACCCGTTTCATCAGGTCGTCCCGGACAGTCGGCTCGGCGATCACGTTCCATTTGCCGGGTGTGCAGCAGACGGTAGAGTTGCGGCAGCCAAACCCGGCGTGAAACGCGAGCGCATAGGTGGTGCTACCGGGGGGATTCTTTTTCTTTTTCGACACGGACGGCTCCCGCCTTTCCCATTTTATGACAGTGATTACGGCAGATACAGTTTAAACGCTCGGGCATCCGGTTGCACACCATTCCAGCGGACAGATCAAACGATTCCGAGCGCCAAAACATTGAAAAATACTTGATAATTTTGACCCAATCTGCCGAAATAGCGGTCTCGGCCTTTTTTTGGCCTGCGTATTTCGGGGATCGCCCGAACGATTTGAACGGGTAAAATTCGGCCCTTTGGATTTTAATGTTGTTAAGGAGTGACAATGAAGACGAAACTGTTTTTGATGTTCGGCATCTTTGCGATTGCCGGCATGCTGACCGCTGGTAACGCATCGGCCCAGTGGAATGGCGGCGATGGCGGCGGCGGTGGTGGCATGGGCGAGATGATGGGCGCCCTGGGCCTGGACGATGCCCAGTGGGATAAATTCAACGACCTGCGCCGCAACTACCGCAAGCACACCATCCAGATCCAGGCCAAGATCGATGTGGCCGAAGTGGAACTGGAAGAGTTGGCCGATGCCAGCAAGGTGAACATGAAATCGCTGCGCGCCAAGATTGAGAGCATCGCCAACATGCAGGCGCAACTGCGTATCTATCGCTATCAAACGCTGAACGACATGCGCGGCTTCATCAGCCAGGAACAGTTTGATACGTTCCGCTGGATGGCCATGAAGATGGGCTTTAACTTCTCTGACGACGACAAGAAGGGCGGCCACTAGCCCCCGACCCGTCCGACAGTCCGTTAAAAAGCAAAAGCGGGGGAGACCGATTGGGTCTCCCCCGCTTTCTTTTTTCCCGTCATCCGCACATGCACGGCCTGGACCAGCGGGCACGGCTGAAATGACCCAGCCCGCTTGACCCACCCCTGAAACTCAATGCGGTTTGACATTCTCCCGGTGAGGTTCGGGAAACAGCCAGGGCATGACGTCAAGGTGGGGGTAAAGGACTGTCACGGATGATCGACCACGTGGTTTCCGCTCTCCAACCGGGGTTAAGGCCGGGGTGCGAAGAAGTGGTCCGGGAAAAACAGCTGTCTTTCCCCTGAGCGGTTAAGCCGGGCGGCAACCTGAACAGATTGCCGCCCGGCCCTCTCCACTCGTGTTGATCGCACGGAAGGCTTCTAGAAGTCTTCCATGTTCTCCGTGCTGCCCAGGGTATCGGTCGTCTCGGACGCCGTCTCCTCGGACGGGCCACCGGCAGCCACCGGCT
>CBDUXI010000101.1:0-5499 GCA_965371175.1 uncultured bacterium | reverse complement strand
GTCCCCAGCGGGCCGCTTTTCTCCCCCGCCCCTCCCCCAACTCACACCCCGCGCAAAAACAAAAAGGCCGGACCTTTCGGCCCGGCCTTTCCCTTAGCGGTGTGGTCAGTTCCTCCCCGCTTTCGGCAGTGCGGGATCACCGGTCACTCCAGGTCCGGCACCATCACGCTTTCGGCCACAAAGTCGGGCGGCGCGGAGCCAAAGCGGGTGACGTGCCCGCGCACGTGCACCGGATCGCCGGGCATCAGCCGGTCCAGAGTCAGCGCCGGGGCGTCGATCTCGTAGGCGGCCGGATCGGCGTCCTCCTCGGGGATGAAGCCGGTGCCGGTAAAGTCCAGCACCTCCTGCGGGTGGCCGTTCATGGTAACGAGCGCCACCGTCAGGGTGCCGGGTCCCACCGCCACCACCTTGCCTGAAAGCCCCGAAAGGCGCAGGCGCACGTGGCCGTCTTTGGCATCCAGAATGGGGATGATGCTGACGTAGACAGGGTGGGAATCGTACGCCTCCGGACTTGTGGGCGCGGCGATCTCCGTCCCATCCAGTGCCAGGGTGGGCAGCAGGTGGCCGATGGCGGTGATACGTTGGCCGATGGAGATGTCGTCCTTGTCGAGCAGGCGCTCGTCGGTGTTTGCGCGGGTGACGCGGGTATCGGGACCCACCTGCACGTGGGCAACCGGCACGCGGCCGCGGCGGCCGTCGCCGAAGATGATTTCCGCCTCATGCACGGTGAGCAGGTCGCCTTCGCGGGCGGCCACGGTGCCGCTTACCGCCTGACGTCCGATCCACAGCACCGAGCTGCCGGCGCGCACGTGGCTGGCGCGCATGTGGCGATGGGCGCGGTTTACCTGGCCGAAAGCCACCACCGGGGCGCGTGCGGGCAGGGCGTCCAGCGCGGCCAGGCCGTCGTCCCCCACGTAGGCCACGCCGTCGACCTCGTAATGGGTGTCGGCGTTGGTCTTGACCGGGAAGGTGCCGAAGTGGCCGTCGTGATGGTGGAACGGCAGCACCCGCACGTGGAACAGCTGCGCCTCCGGGTTCACTTCGGTGAGCACGCCCCGCAGGCGGTGTTTGTGGTCCACGTCGGGATTCACATCGGCCAGCAGGAACGGCCGGACGATAACGATGGGGGCTGCCGGATCGGTCAGGTCCACCTCGTGGGAGGCAGCCAGGTCAAAATCCAGAATCAGGTGCGACGGCACGTGATGCTTCACTTTCAAAAAGCGGCGGTTGTCCAGTTCCATCACCACCGTCTTGGCCCGCAGCGGCACGCCTTCTTCGCTCCATATGGTGGCCGGCACCGGGGCGCCGTCCACCTCCACCTGCACGTTGGCGTTGGTATAGTCGAGTGTCAGGGATACCTGGGTGTAGGTGCCCCTGGGCACCGTGGCCACGGTGAACAGTTCGGTCAGTTCGGTGTATTGGGCAAAGTCCACCCGCGTGGCGCGCGGCACGGTCTCTACCGTGAGGCCGTCGTCGCGGGTGAGGGTGATGGAGGTAACGTCCACCTCATAGGTGACAAAGTCGCCCTGGGCGTCGGTGAGTCCGATCACCACCTCGCCGAAATCGGCATTGCCGCCCCCTCCTCCACTGCCGTTGCACCCGGCCACCGGCAGGGCGAGCGCCCCCGCGGCAAACAAATACAGAATCGTTCGGAAAAACCGCTTAAACATCACACGTCCCCTTATTGAAATAATCGCCCTCTTACAAAAAACAGGTACGGGAGAAACGGGCACGGGAAGCCCGAAACACGCACCGGAAAAATGTGAATTGCAAAGAGCTTGCCGTTGTGGATAAAGCGCGAGGAACGGACGGGATGGTTGAGGATTCAAGAGGTTACGGTGCAGCTCAGGTCGCAGGCAGGCGATACGGCCGCCGCCATTTTTGTCCAGAATTTCGGCAGATGGGTGGATTGGGGGGGTACCGCCGCGAACTCGCGACGTGCCGCCTGATCCGCCAGGATAGGGGCCGGATGCGCTTTGGCGAATTCCGGGGACACAATTTCGGGGACACAAACCTTAATACCCCCGTCCTTTTACCCCGCCCCTCCTGCAACTCACGACCCGCGCAAAAACCAAAAGGCCGGACGTCAGCCCGCCGTGCGCGCCTCCGCGATGACCTCCGGGGGAATACTCCGCCGGGCCAGATAAATGGCAAGCCCCACGATGAGCACGTCATCCAGGTAGCCCAGCACGGGGATAAAGTCCGGCACCAGATCGAACGGGAGCGCCAGGTATGCCAGGGCCGCGGCCAGCAGCCAGCGGGCGCGGCGGGGGGTGCGCGGGTCGGCCAGCACCCGCCGCCACATGGCCACCTCTGCCTTTGCCTTTGCCGCCCCCTGTTTTAACCGGTTCCACATGCCTTCAGCATAGTCCGGCCCGGCGCTTTGCGTCCCCCCTCCCCGCGCAACTGTGCGCCGCCTTTTACGCTTGCCGCTGTCGTGGTCTGTGCTTTCTGGCTGTCTGGAATGTAGACGAAGCGGCGCTGGTGCCCCCCGCCGGAACCCTACGGCCTGAACCCTACGGATTGAACGACACGGCGTAGATGGCGGCCATGTCGGCGCCGTTCAGGAAGGTGGTGCGGCGCAGGGATTTCACCCCGGCCGGATCGCCCGCAAGGTAGATGCGGAAACCGCTCAGGTCGCCCGCCACCTCGGTCACCACGTCATCCACCTTGCCGCGCACGCCTCCCGGCGGCGGGTCGCCCTCGGTGGTGCACGGGGTGAAGGTGAGGTTCGGGTGACACCCGGCCAGGGCGGAAAGGGTGTCGGACAGGTAGACATCTTCCGCCGTGGCCGCAGCGTGGATCAGGTGGATGGGGCCGTACTGGCCGTGGGCCAGGGCATCCTTCAGCATGCCATAGATGGCCCCCAACCCTGAGTCGAGAGCCACCAGCAATAGCGGCTGGGACAGGTCGTCCGGCAGGTAAAAACAGTCTCCCACCGGGCCGTAGGCGGCGATGGTGTCGCCATTTTGGAGGTGTTCGCACAGCCACGGGCCCATGTCGGCCTCCGGTGCCCGGCGAATGTGAATTTCCAGAAATTTTTCGTCCGGCATGGTGGCCAGACAGTAGCTGCGCACCTTCTCGTCCGTGGGGCGGATCAGGTTGATGCTCTGGCCCGGACGGTAGCGGAAGGCCTCGCCAGGGTCGAAGCGCAGCCGCACCACGCCGGGGGCCAGCTCGGTGCGTTCGGTCAGGGTGAGGCCCAGGCGGTGGTCGGCGGTGTCGAGGGGGGCAATGGCCAGGTCGGCCTCCGGCTTGCACAGGCAGGCGAGCAGGTAGCCCTGGTGGATCATGGTGTTCCGCAGGCCCTTTTGCGCCGCCGCCGGGATTTTTCCTGCCGTCACCCGCACCATGCACTTGCGGCAGCTTCCGGACTTGCACTTGGACGGCAGCAGGGCGCCGTGACGGGTGAGACAGTCCAGAACGGTCTCACCCGGTTCCACCGCATAGCGGCTTCCCTGAAACGCGACTTGCGCCGCCACGGCAGCCTCTGCCGAACCGCTCATGCTACTGGTTGAGCACGTCTTTGCGGGTGGTCTCGGCCACAGCGGCCACTTTCTGGATCGTTGCGTCGGGCACGCCCAGCTCGCTCAGGGTTTCGCCCAGAAGCTGCACCACGCGGTCGAAGTGAGTGCCGTCCAGGCCCTGCTTCTCGACCAGTTCCTTGTGGGCCTCGCGCATGTCCTTGCCGGTGTAGTTGTTGGGGCCGCCGAAGGCCATGGTCAGAAACGCCTTCTGCTTGGCCGCCTGCTCCTCCATGTCCACATCTTCAAAAAAACGGCTGATGTGATCGTCGGCAAGCACCTTGCGGTAAAAATTGTCCACGGCTACGTTGATGGACGCTTCACCGCCCAGTTCGTCATACAGGCTCATAATGGTCCCTTTTCGTTTTGGGGGGGTTGGGTAACACAAGAAGAAATACATAACATGTGCATTAGATACATGTTATAAACGAAGGGTGCTTTACGTCAAGCTGGACCCGCAAGAAAGTTGGCGGCCCTAGGGTGGAAAGGGCCGGAATGGAACCCCCCGATGCAGATCACGCTACATACCGATTACGCCATCCGGGTACTGATCTATCTGGGCACCCGTCCGGAGCGGCTGGTGACCATTGGCGAGATCGCCGAGGCGTTTGACATCAGCCGCAACCATCTGGTGAAGGTGGTCCACGCCCTGGCCCGGGAGGGCTATGTGGAGACCGTCCGGGGCAAGAACGGCGGCACGCGGCTGGGGCGGGATGCGGCCCGGATCAGTCTGGGGGAGGTGGTGCGTTTTGCCGAGCCGATCCATCTGCTGGAGTGCTTCGATCAGGCCACGGACACCTGCCCCATCACCCCGGCGTGCGCGGTCAAGGGGGCGTTCGGCAAGGCCCAGGACGCCTTTATGGAAGTGCTGGACGGCCACACCCTGGCCGATATGATCGTCAACGCCCCCAAGCTGATGCAGTTGCTCGACCCTACGGCCCGGCCAGCGGCGGAGTAGGTTCCAGCCTCTTTTTCAGCAAACCGAACCCCCACGACAGCGCCAGCATCAGGGCCACGTTCAGGCCCACCGGCAGCAGCATGAACTGATAGCCCAGATCGGTCACCGCAGGGCCACCCACCACACAGGTGAGGGCGGCGGCGCCACCGGGGGGATGGAGGCAACCAAGCCCCTGCATCAGCAGAATCGACAACGCCACGGCCAGCGCCGCCGCCAGGGCGATATCGGGCACGAAAAGGGCGCAGGAAATCCCCACCGTGACGCAAACGAAGTGCCCCCCAACGAATGCCCAGGGCGAGGCCAGCGGGCTGTCCGGCAGGCAGAACAGGATCACCGCCGAGGCCCCCATAGAGGCCACCAGCAGCGGCGTGGCCGCGCCCACAAACGGCTGCGAAATCAACCCCACAAGCAGAATGGAGACAAACGCCCCCAGCGCGGGAAAGGTGGCAAGCAGGCGATGGCGGGCGGTCATGGGAGCAACCTCACTGAAAGCAGTCGCCCCCCCAATCACCCAGGGTGAGAGGACCGAACAAGCTGGAAGGGTAGCCGGGCGGCCCATCCGGATTCAAGGCGGGGGCAACCTGAAAGGCGGTGCCCCGGCTTCCCCCCTACCCGGCTGAAGGCCTGTTTTTTGAAGGGGGTTGATTTGGGAAAGGGTGGTTCCTGGGGGCACCCCACAGTGCGATAGGGAATTAAGTATTTGTGTCCCCGGAATTCCCGCCTGTCCCCGGAATTCCCGCCAAAGGGGAATTAGGGATTTTGAGAAGAAGGCCCGACGCCGAAACCGATAGGGCCTTTTCGGGCCACTCCCCCACCCCTCCCCCACCCCCGCAGCGCAAGGCCCTTAAGCGCCGGAGCCTCCCTGGCTGCACCGACCGGTAGGCAAAACCGAAATTCTGTGTCATATTCCCCTCGGGAGTCTTTTAACGGTTGGGGTGCCCCGGGGGGGGGCGTGGGGGTGAACAGGAATATGATCGTTCCGATACTGATCGGAGTGGGGGTTGCCGCGCTGGCGCT
>CBDUXI010000100.1:0-5664 GCA_965371175.1 uncultured bacterium | reverse complement strand
ACCACCGGCTCTTCCACCACCGGCTCTTCCACCACCACAGGCTCTTCCACCACCACGGGTTCTTCCACTACCACCGGCTCTTCCACTACCACGGGCTCTTCCACCACCACGGGCTCTTCCACCACCACGGGCTCTTCCGTCGCCACCAGGGGTTCCGCCGGTTGGGGAGAAGATGCTTGCATGTCAGGGGGGAGCATCTCAAACCCCGGAAGATTCAGGGAAGGGGTGGAAAAAAGGGATGACACCTCTTTTTTTGGTGGTGCGGATGGCGGTTCCGGCGCTGTGGTCACCGCAACAGGTAACGAGGAAGGAGGCGGCCCGGAAACGATTTCCGGGGGCAAAATGGGTGGCAACATAGCGGGAACCGGTTCGGCGACCACTTCCAGAAATGCCCGTCGCTCAAGGTACGGCTCGAACTTCAACATCACCACCAGTACGAATACCAGTATCGAAAAAGCCCCCCATACGGTGTACAACCGGAAGTCCGGCGCGTCTTCCGCACCCCGCAGGCCTCGCACGATAAACCATACCGGACCTGCCAACACGGCACCCACCGCGGCCAGCAGCACACCGTTGACCAGAAAGGCAACGACGGTAAATACAAAGCCCCGCCATGCAAACCCGATGGATACCCCCAGGTAAATCACCGTCATGACGGCAATCAGGATGGTAAAGGATTTGTAGTTCAAGACGGCGTAACTCCCTGTCTCCACACGTAAGGGGCATAGGGTAGCACGGCTGTAACTGAAATCAGGGGAGAAGGCGGCCCCGGAAGCACACCACCTATTTCGTGGTCTCCAAAAAGTGAAAAGAGGAGTCGGCCGCAGGGGCATTCCCGCGCAGCCGCTCCTCTTTCCCCCCTTTTCGTCTGCTGACGGGCCGGATGATCGCCCCCCCCTCTCACAGGGAAAAGTGAAACGCGGCGGCAACCCGAACCCTTTTCCGGCTGGCGGGTAGGGGGAAGCGTCCGAAAAAGGGGAAGCCCAAAGGCTTCCGGATCGCCGCCCGCGCTCACGAACTGCCTTTTCGGAACATACCGGGGAACCTTGACCGGAAATTTCGGATATGTTGAATGATCACCACAACCCGGATGCCACCTGCGCATACCCGGCGGATGCCCTCACCCACGGGACATCAAGCCCGTATATGGGCAATACACCGCACGTTACCGTTAAAAAAATTGCCTTCGGGGCGTGCAAACGCCCGAAAGAAGCCGTACGAATTCCCTGCTTTTTTGCCCGGACACATAAAATTTTTTCCTTCTCCTCTTGTGCCCGTGTTTTCGTCGCGCTATACATGAGAGGTCAACGACAACCGAATGGATATCAGTCAGGTGGGCGGGGGTTCCGCACGGTCCCGTCCATAAGGGGGGGAGGTCCCATGATTCAGAACCTGGTTTCGAGAAACACTGGAAAAATCGACCTGACCAGCATCTACCTTTACAAGAAATATGTCGCCCGGCCCGACATTTCGCAAAACAAGGTAGATGACCATAAAGACTCCCGCATGCTGCTCACCGGCATCGTGGTCTGGATGGGGGTATTCGGCATGATCTGGTTGCTCGACCTGTAGCCCGGTCGAGCGCCCGAAAAACAGCGCCCTTTTTATCAAAAAGGGGCCTTCCCGTCAGAACGGCTCACGGATGATGGGTTTTGCCGTCGTTGTGTATTGCACTGCCTGCGGTCCAGAACCCGCGCCTTCCCGTAAACAAATATGAACATCTGACCTGCTGTTATTGCACAGTTTCGTACGAAACCCGTGAGCCAGGCGCAACAAACCCAATCTGAAGTGTATGTAACCGGTTGTTATCAGGCGATTTTTATAAAAAAATACAATTTGGCACAGGGTTTGTTTATGTAACGACCCGCGCAAACGCGCTGCCGTGCTTGACGTGGATAACACAACTGATTTGAAGGACGTTTTGTAAATGAAAAAGATTGTTTCCGGATTTATTGCCGGAGCTATGGTTTGTCTGTTGGCCACCACCCCCAATGTTGCCAGTGCCTCGGATATGCAGGCGGGTGTGGGCAGCGGACTGGGGGGAAATTACTTTCTTCGGGGTGTGGCGCTGACCACCCAGGGGCAGTCGGATAACGGGCTGCAAATGATGACCGCATCGGTGGCCATGCAGCCGGACAACATGTACCGAAGCACCTACCTGGCGCTGTTTCTTGATCTGCCTTCCTACAACTGGAACGTCCCGTTGTTCGAGTCGCTGCACCAGATCGCCCCCGCCAATATTCCGGTGATTGAGCACCTGGGAAAACTGTACGAGGGCAAGCAGCGGTACGCCGAGGCCGAGGCCCTGTATACGCAGTGGGCCAACCTCCGTCCGGACCTGCCGGAGCCGTACGCCCGACTGGGTGAGCACTACTACTTTACGCAGCAGTACAAAAAAGGCATCAAGGCATTCCAGCGCCACCTGGAACTGGTGGGCGACAGCGACTATGCCCTGCGCCAGATGGTGCGGATTTATAAGGAAAATGGAGACGAACGGGCGGCCAAACGCCTGATGCGTCAACTGGAGGCCAGAAACGCAACCGGGCCGACTTTCGCCAAAAAATAGAACCCCTCCAATAGCGGCCAACTATGTGCTGGGGGCAGGTCCCGCATCGCCTGCCCCCGGTTAATACACCACACACCAAGCACTTGGCCCTATTGGACCCGCCCGCCGCCCTTTCCCCCCCCTCGCTTGGGGCGGCGGGCACCTTTTTATAAGTCAGAGGCCACGCAGGGACGCGGTCATGTTCCACACCTGTCGATCTGCCGGGTGGCCGAGCAGAACCACGCGGCCTGAAAAGCTGCCCATCGTAGCCTCTGATTTACAAAAAAACGTCCAGAAACACCAAAACGTCCAAAAACGCAGGGCAAGGTCTATTTGCTCCGGTAACAATAGGAACGCAGGAAGATGGGGGCGGAAATTTCCGCAGGCCCAGCGTTTACATTTGCTACGGAGAGAAATGAATGATCCACCCGGACGATTTACGACAACTTTTGACAACCTATGACCCGGAGCCGAACCCGTTCTGGAGTAACCCGTTCAACCTGACGAACGTTGGTGGCGGTATTGGGCAGTCACTCCCCTTCAACCTGACCGCCCCGAAACCGGTTCCCGCACCCCAGCCGTTCCGCAGAAAGTCGATGGATGAAATTCTGGAAGGCAAAGGCACACCCCGTGGCGGAGCGGCATCGCTTACCCCTATCCTGGAACCCGGTTCCGTTGCGGCCATGAATGCCGAGGCAGATGCTGCGGTAGCGGCCAATGCCAACCCGTCCGGCTTTACGCCCCGGTGGGGGGCACCGGCCAGACCACCGTTATCGCTACCCACCAACCCGCTCCGCTCCCAGCTCTTTTCGACACCGGAGGATTGGTCGTTTCAGGCAAATCCGCCACAGCAGTTGTTTGGGAGCCGCACCCCGAGCGAACGGGCCATGGATCGCCTGAATGCCGCCACCCCTGGCCTGTGGAATGCACCCACACCCGTGCGCCCAACCGGAAACGGAATTGACGCCAAGTTGGGTGCGCCATACGCGGGTGGGTTGCCTGCGAATCAGAAGGCGCAGCGTCCCATTGTCCACGGGCAGTTTTACCTGGGGCCGGAACCGTATTCATTTCAGCCCCCTGCGCTGCCCGAAGAGCATACCGTTCCACTGCCGCCGCTCACGCTCGAACAAAAGCTCGGCGCGGTCACCGACCTGTACGAAACAGACCGCCCGGACCACGGCTTTCCGGAAGGCGGTGCCAACGGGCTGTACGGGGCGGCGGCGGATTTATATGCGGCCGGGGCGGTGGGTGCCGACATCTGGGGATTTCCGCGGAAACGGGATGAACTGCTGCGGGCCGCGCGCATGCAGCAGGCCGCGGCGGACCAGTATGATGCCCCCAGCCCCCGAAATGACCTGCTCGGGGCTGCCGGATGGGAGGCGGGAAACCTGGCGACCGGATGGGGGCTGCCCATCCTGGCGGGCGGCGGGGTTGGCTTGGTCGCCCGCGCGACCCTCCGGCTGATCGCACGTAAAGCCTTGAACGATGCCGCAAAACGCGCCACCTCCACCGCCTCCGCCGTGACCGACTACGGTTTGAACACGGGGGAGCTGTATCGCGATATGACCGCCGATGGGGTGGATCCGATGGATTCGCATAAGGCGGCTTTATTAGGCGTAGCCCGAGAGGCTGCTAAGAAAGGGGCAATGGAGATGCTGAAAAGGTGAGCCGGGTCTCCACCGTAAAGGCCGGGTTTCCCGTTTCCCGTCACGGATGCAGCCGGAGCGAATCACGCACCAGTCCAAACGTGTCCGCCAGGGAAGGGTACCGTGCGGCAACGGCCCGGCACCCCAATGTATATTGGTTATTCCGGTGATAAACCTGCACCGCCCAGGATATCCATTGGTATCTGGTTTTGCCCCCTTCAGACACGTCGCTAAAAGTGCTCTCCCTATACACCGCCCTGCGGCCGCCAACCTGGCGCACGCCGCTCTGAAGTTTCCGGATATCGGGAAATATTTTGCGCAACATGTTAAATGAATCCTCATTAAACTGATCCACCCCCTCTTTCCAGAACGCTTCGGACGGCGTCCCGACCCGGTCTGATCCAATATGACAAAGAGACTCCGGGGTCCCGTCCTCCATGGTTTGGTTGCTGGCCAACCTGGCCGTCTCGATCATGGTCCCGTTCTCGTCTTTTCCCGGCATCACTTGGGAAACCTTCCACTCCGGCGGGTACGAGACGGAAAACCCCGCTTCCCGGTCCGTATAGGTTTTCCAGTCGTCCGGAATCGCTGTAACTTCAGCCGCAGGGGGGGTGGCGGGAGATTCCGGCGTTTCCGGGCGGGAGCAGGAAGTCAGGGAAACGGCCACCAGCACGGCGGCGATAATCGGCAAACCCATCATGCCGCCGATGATAGCAGGGTGCCAAACAAACACCAAGTCCGGGCTTTCCGGAAGGCGGTGCCAGCGGGCTGTACGGGGCGGCGGCGGATTTATATGCGGCCGGGATGGGAGTGACAGTTCACGGGGACAACGGTTCAGATTTTACAGGCTTTTCTTTCGTGCTTGCCTGCGGGCGTGCCATTTCCAGTAAAAATGGCCGAAAAACCCCGACAGGACAATCAGCAGGAAGGCTGCGCCAAACGGGTCCACTATATTGTCATCGCGCACACCTTGGTAGATGGCAATCGGAAACAACCCCACCGCCACCCGTTTCGCACTGGCCGCATTGAAATAAAAGCGGTCGCGGGAAGCATCCAACACGTAGTACGGTGCGAGGTGCCGAGTGTGCAGGTACCCTTGCCGGATCACCCAGAAAAACGGCAGCATCATGACAAAAAAACCGATCACGCTGACGAACGTGTTTGGCGAATAAGCGATGATTACAACGCTTGGAATCATTCCAAATGACAATGATCGCCAGCCACTGAAGCTGAATCCGCATAGGAATTTTGGGAATGGGTGGGTGTGAGCCGTCCGGGTTATCCCCACCCTCCGGGTTCTTTTCATCATTCATGGTGGCAGTTTAGCAGGTTGAGGGAGTGCGGGAAAAATTCGATACTGCATCCGTATCGTTCACCCAGCCGGGCGGCCAGGAAGAACCACGCAGCCTGTAAAGCAGGCCCATCGTAGCCTCTGATTTACAAAAAAACGTCCAGAAACACCAAAACGTCCAA
>CBDUXI010000099.1:0-6150 GCA_965371175.1 uncultured bacterium | reverse complement strand
CCTCGGCCCCTGCGCTCCGTCCGCCTTGCACTCAAACCGCTCGCAACGGTTTTGAGAGGTGCCCTAGAGTGCGAAGAATGATAGCCGATGGCAGCGGCGGCCTGTCAACGGAAAATGGCGGCACACCCGCTATTTGAAGGGGAGTCCCCTTTTCATGGGGCCGGATTATGCGGATGGTGCATGGGGCGGTACACCCACAACGGCTTCTTTTCCGGCGGCCCCGGTCGGAGTTGGGGAACCGGGGGAATTCCGGCTATACTGTGCGCCGTTAATCGTTCAAGGAGTTTTGACCTGTGCTGCGATGGAACCGCAATCCTGGCGGCAATACGCTGCTTGTTCTTGTCTCCGTTCTGATTACCCTGGTGGTGGTGGAGGCGAGCGCGCGACTGTTGTACGGTCCGCCCGGCCAGTCGCTCACTTTTGCAGCGCGCCACCTGACGCTGCTTGAGGAACTGCCTGAGGCCGCACAGTTTGTGGCCGACCACCGCACCCACCGGGATCGGGCAAACACCCTGTACCACGACCACCACACCTTCTCCATGCGTCCGCTGGAGACGGAGACCCTTGGCTACCTGCCCCCGCTGGGCACCCGGCGAGTGCCGGAATCGGTACCCGTGGAGCAGGCCGATCGGGTGATCTGGATGTTCGGTGGTTCCACCATGCAGAACTTCGAACTCCCGGACGAGCGTACCATCGCCAATCTGGTCACCCGGGAACTCAAGCAGGCCGGGTACAGCCCGCATGTGGTCAACTACGGGGTCGGCACCTTCCAGTCCAGCAACGAACTGGTCAAATTCCAGACCGTACTGGCCCGCACACCCCGGCGCGAGTGGCCCCATCTGGTGCTGTTTTACGACGGCTTCAACGAAGCCTTTCAAGGCTTTCACTACGGCGCGGGGAATATCCAGCCCGATCTGTCGGGCAAGCTGTCGCTCATGGTGAACATGGACCACGCAGGCGTGGCGCGCTATGGCATTGCCACGTGGCTGGCCGACCACTCCACGTTGTTCAAGACATTTCTGTACCGTATGGTCACCCCGGCAAAGGCACTCGGCAGATGGGTGAACGACGCCAGCCCGGCCAACCTGCTCCGCACGGTGGATGTGTACCTGAACAACAGCAGCCTGATTCGGGGCGCGGCGCGGGAACTGAACATCGATACGCTGTTCGTACTGCAACCGCTGGTGGTGACCAAACAGGGATTGACCGACTTTGAACAGGAGTTCGTGGACGGGATGAAACAGGGCTCCGCCCCGTTCATACGCGGGTTCTACAAGTTGGCGGGAGCCAAACGCAACGGGGACGACGACTTTGTAAACCTGTCCGGGGTGCTTGATCACAGCGGCCACAGCGATTTTTTTGATCTGGGCCATATCGGCCCCAGGGCCGCACCCCCGATTGCCGCAGCCATGGCCAAAGCCGTGGCCGCGCGATTGGGTTCACCGGGCAACTCGGGCGCTTAGGCGGAGGGTTCTTCCATGACGGACGTGGTAATCGGCGTGGATGTGGGTGGCAGCGGCGTGCGCGCCGTGGCCGTGACTGAAGACGGGACGGTAGAAGGGTCAATCCGTTCGGTGCCGATCACCAAGCGCACCCGCGGGGAAATACAGAAGGCCATCGCTACGGTGGTGGCGCAAACCTCCACAAACGGTGTCCCCAAAGCCGTGGGAGTGGGGCTGCCCGCGTTTTTACGCCGCCCGGAAGGGACCGTGGCGCTGGCCCCCAACCTGCCGCAATTGAACGGCTGGAACGCGGCGGACGAGATCATGCATCAGGTCAAGCTGCCGGTACTGGTGGAAAACGACGCCAACGCCGCCGCGTTCGGCGAGTCGTGGGCCGGGGCGGGGCGGATGCAAAACCCGTTTGTCTATCTGGGGCTGGGCACCGGGGTAGGGGGGGGCATCGTGCTGAACGGCCAGTTGCTGCACGGCATCATGGGGCTGGCAGGGGAGTTGGGCCATTTGACCGTCTTTCCCGACGGCGCCCTGTGCGGCTGCGGCGCCAACGGCTGTCTGGAGGCATACGCCTCGGCCACCGGCCTGCTGCGGGCGTTTAACGAAGACACCCGGCAGATGCCGGACGCGGCCTTCGATCAGCTTTACGGCAACCGCACCGGCCTGACCGCAGACGATCTGGCGCGTCTTGCAAACGAGGGTGACGCCATGGCGTTCCGGGTGTTTTCCCGCGCGGGCACGGCGCTGGGCATTGCCATCGGCCAGATCGCCCACACCCTGAACCCGGAAGGGATCGCCATCGGCGGCGGCGTGGCCGAGTCGTGGGAGTTGCTATGGCCCACCCTGTGGGGCGAAGTCATGCGCCGCACCCCGGATGTGCTGCGCGAGCGCATGTGGGTGCGCCCCGCCTCCCTGGGCGATCAGGCCGGAGCCATCGGCGCGGCGGGGCTTGCGTGGGCCATGCTGCACGCTGCATAGTTTTCGTATTCGTACATTGATTCTGTTTGTCCCTGCAAACTGCCTATAAGGAGCGCGTGAGCCGATGAGCGCCGAGATCGAATCCATCCTGACCGAGAACCGCATTTTTAACCCACCGGCTGAGTTCGCCAAAAACGCCCGGGTGGGCAGCATGGCCGAATACAACAAAATGGTGGCCAAAGCCGAGTCCGATTACGAAGGCTACTGGGGCGACATCGCCCGGGAGAACCTGTCGTGGGACAAGCCGTTCACCAAAGTTTTAAATCAAGATAATCCGCCATTTTTTAAATGGTTTGAGGATGGAAAGTTAAATGTTTCCTTTAACTGTCTGGACCGGCATTTAACCACCTGGCGCAAGAACAAGGCGGCGATTATCTGGGAAGGGGAGCCGGGCGATTCGCGCACCCTCACCTATCAGGAGCTGGCCCACGAAGTGGGGCGCTTTGCCAACACGCTCAAAAGCCTGAACGTGGCCAAGGGCGACCGGGTGGTGATCTACATGCCCATGGTGCCGGAACTGCCTATTGCGCTCTTGGCCTGCGCCCGCATCGGCGCCACCCACTCCGTGGTGTTCGGCGGTTTTTCCGCGGCGGCCCTCAAAGACCGGATTCAGGATGCCGGGGCAAAAATCGTCATCACCGCAGACGGCGGCTGGCGGCGGGGCGATATCGTGCCGCTCAAGGAAACCACTGACGAGGCCGTGGCCGACTGCCCCGACGTGGCCGATGTGGTGGTGCTCAAGCGCACCGGGCAGGACGTGCCCATGAAAAAAGGGCGCGACGTGTGGTGGCACGACGCCACCGCCGATCAGTCGCCCAAATGCGAGCCGGTGTCTTTAGACCCGGAGCATCCGCTGTTTATCCTCTATACCTCCGGCTCCACCGGCAAGCCCAAAGGGGTGGTGCACAGTTCTGGCGGCTACCTGCTGGGGGCCACCATGACCATGAAATGGGTTTTTGACTTAAAAGATGAAGATACCTTCTGGTGCACCGCCGACATCGGCTGGGTCACCGGCCACAGCTATATCGTCTACGGTCCACTGGCGGCGGGGGCCACCAGCGTCATGTATGAAGGCAACCCCACCACGCCCCATGCGGGCAGGCTGTGGGAGATTTGCGAAAAGTACAGCGTCAACACCTTCTACACCGCCCCCACGGCCATCCGCGCACTGATCAAGCTGGGGGACGAGTGGCCAAACAAGTACGACCTGTCGTCCCTGCGGCTGCTGGGCACGGTGGGAGAGCCGATCAACCCGGAAGCGTGGATGTGGTATTACAAAACCATCGGCGGCGAACGCTGCCCCATCGTGGATACCTGGTGGCAGACGGAAACCGGCAGCCACATGCTTTCGCCCCTGCCGGGGGCCACGCCCATCAAGCCGGGTTCGGCCACCTTGCCGGTGCCGGGCATTTTTGCCGACGTGGTGAACAAGGAGGGCAAGTCCCTCGGCCCCAACCAGGGCGGACTGCTGGTCATCACGCGCCCGTGGCCGAGCATGATCCGGGGCGTATGGGGCGACCCGGAGCGGTATAAAGACACCTATTGGGGCGAGTTTGACGGCAAGTACTACTTCGCCGGAGACGGGGCACGCAAAGACGACGACGGCTATTTCTGGATCATGGGCCGGGTGGACGACGTAATCAACGTCAGTGGCCACCGGCTGGGCACCATGGAGGTGGAATCGGCGCTGGTGTCCCACGACAACGTGGCCGAGGCCGCCGTGGTGGGCTACCCGCACGACCTGAAAGGGGAGGGGATCTTCGCCTTCGTCATCACCAAGGGCGATGCCAAGAACGACGATGCGCTGGTGAAGACCTTGCGAAACCATGTGGCCACCGAGATCGGCCCCATCGCCAAGCCCGATCAGATCCGCTTTACCGACGGCCTGCCCAAAACCCGTTCCGGCAAGATCATGCGCAGGCTGTTGCGGGATATCGCGGCGGGGCGGGAGACCCAAGGCGATACCAGCACGCTGGAAGATGCGGGGATGCTGGAGAGTTTGCGCAAAGACTGACGCCCCCCAAATTAACCGTGGCAATCACGATGGATTGTGTGTAAATTGTCCTGCGACGTGCAATCAGTCGAGGAACGATGAAGGATCCCATGCCCCAGGCCGACGCTCCCCAGACACCATCCGCGGCCAGTTTGCCGCCGTTTTCCTATACAACCTCTCCCGAGTTTCCCGAACTGCTTGATCAGCTCAATGCCTCGTTGGTGATTTCCACCTATCAGGCGGGCAAGCTGCTGTTTATCTCTTCCGATGGTGAAACGGTCAGCCTGCTGCCACGCAACATGAATCAGCCCATGGGGCTGGCGCTTAAAGGCAACCAACTCGCCGTGGCCTGCATGAACGAAACCTTTGTGCTGGCGCACGATGCAAGGCTGGGGGCGGCGTACCCTTCCAAGCCCGGCATTTACGACACCATGTTCATGCCGCGTCAGCAGTTTTACTCCGGCACCGTGCACATGCACGACATCGGCTGGCAGGGCGACACCCTGATTGGCGTCAACACGCTGTTCTCGTGCCTGTGCCGCATCGATGGCGAGCATAGTTTCGAGCCGGTCTGGCAACCGCCGTTTATCACCAAGCTGGCCCCGGAAGACCGTTGCCACCTCAACGGCATGGCGATGGTGGACGGCCAGCCCAAATACGTGACCGCTTTCGGAGCGACCGACAACAAAGACGACTGGCGCAAAAGCAAATACGAATCCGGCATCATCATGGATGTCGAAAGTGGCGAGATTGTCGCCAGCGGCCTGCCCATGCCGCACACGCCACGCCTGTTTAACGGTCAGCTGTATGTCCTGCTATCCGCCACCGGCGAACTGGCGCAGGTGGATATAAACACCGGCAAGTACGATGTAGTGAAGAAGTTCGATGGCTACGTGCGCGGCATGGACCTCATCGGCGATTACCTGTTCGTCTGCATGTCCAAAATCCGCAAAAGCCATACCTTCAACGACTCCGAATATGCCAAACGCCGCGACTACAACGCGGGTTTTGAAATGATTCACCTGCCCACGGGGGCCAGCATAAGTTCCCTTAAATTCAAGCGCAGTTGCGATGAAATTTATGACATCAGCATCCTGCCCGGCATCAAGCGGCCCGGCATGGTTGGCGTGCTCAATGGCAGCTATCGCACGGGGCTGACAACGCCCGAGGGCGTGTTCTGGTCGAACCCGTCCGAAAAAGAGAAACAAGCGAACCAAAGTACATAACCGTCCAAAATCATCCAAAAACTGACCGAGAGAGTGGTCACTTTATGAAAAAAACCGAATTATCGTCGTTGCAGCTAAAGCGTTCCACCCGGCGGCAACTGCGCGGCCTTTGCGCCGAAGCGGTTCAGCAGCAGATTGTCCGGGGGGAGGCCGGGGCGGCGCACCTGCGTAACCGTCGCCGTCACCTGGAGCGGCAGGTGTTAAAAAGGGTTCCGGCGGCAGCGCACAAAAGCCCGCGCAAGCTGATCCGTGCGGCCACCATGGTGCTGGCCATGTGGGGGTTTGTGGCCCTTGCAACGCCGAACGTAGCCTACGCGGCATCAACGCCGGTATTCGAACATCGGCTACTCGATGGCTTTAATGTGAGAGGGAGTGCAACCCCCACCTTTGTCGATATCGATAACGATGGCGATCTCGATGCCTTTGTCGGTGAGAACTTCGGCACGGTGAAGTTTTACCGCAACACCGGCACGGCGGACGCCCCCGTATTTGCAGCCGA
>CBDUXI010000098.1:0-6613 GCA_965371175.1 uncultured bacterium | reverse complement strand
GGTCACGGTGGACATGAAGCTCGAGCGGAGCGATGTTCGCGTGTACACCGACTCTGCCATCGGCTTTGGCGGCTTTGCCGCAAAAGGCAAATGGATAATCCTGTATTCCTACGCAAGCATAAAGCTTGAGGACAGCGTATCGGGCGATGTGGGGGGCACGCCCGTTTTCGCCCGGGTCAGCTTTACCGCCACCGGCGCGGAACTGGCGAGCACCTATCGGTTTGCAGTAACCGGCGGTCATGCCTGGGGCGTCCTTGGCGGCGTTCGATACACCAAGCAGGAGTTGGATGGGGTGCTGACGGCCGGACCGACCGTGTCCCGCAGCATCGATGAAAGCTGGACCGACGTGCTGGTCGGCCTGACCCACGGCGTTCGCTTCAAGGAACGGTGGTCCTGGAACAACCGGGTGGATGTTGGCTTGGGGGGGTCCGAATTCGCCGCCTTCGCAAAGACCGGGGCGACCTGGAATTTTGCAACAAAGTGGCTGGCGGATTTTTATGGCCGCTACTACAGCATCGACTTCGAAAACGGCAACCGGGGTGATGCGGACTGGTACCTGTACGACGGCAGTGAGTACGGCGTTGGCGTCAGCATCATTTACAAGTTTCTCTGATGCGCCTGGAAGCTCGCGGATAAAGGTTCATCGTCTGCAACCAGAGGAAATGGAGTAGATATGAGTTGGATTCGAAATACAGTTTGTGCGGTTTTGGCAATCGCACTCAGTGGCTGCGCGACGATGGAGATCGCCCACGACTACGACACCGCATACGATTACTCGAAGCTGAATACCTACAGTTGGGTACCTGCCGGACCCAAGGGGCGGGGTTTTCGGGGCAACTCACTCCTTGAGGACCGCGTACGTAGCGCGGTCGACCGCCAGTTGCAGGCGAAAGGATTCGTAAAAACAGAGGGGAGATCCCCCGACTTCTTCGTCAATTACACCGTCACCCTGGATCAGAAAACCAACATTCAGATCATCCAGGAGCACTACGACTACCGTCCCATCACCTGGGGGGCGGCGCCGGGGCACACAATGGTCGACGTCCACGAGTATGACGAAGGTACGCTGATTCTGGACATCATCGACGCCCGCACCCGGAAACTCATCTGGCGTGGGTCTGCAAAGGATCAGGTCAACCTTTCGGCCAGCCCGGAAAAGAAGACCGAAATAGTCAATGAAGCGGTCGAACGGATTTTGCGGGACTTTCCAGCACCATGAAAACGTTCCTTGCCTTCGCGGCCTTTCTGTTGGCCTTGACCGCCCCGGTTACCGGTTCTGCCGCGTCGGTCGCCGACCTGTTCAAAAAGGTCAGTCCGTCCGTCGTCGTCATCCATACGCGGGAGGGGCAGGTCATCGGCCTGAGGGGCGACCGCCAGAGGCGGACGGCAGAATCGGTCGGCGCCGGCGTGTTGATCTCCGATGATGGTCTGATTATGACGGCGTCCCACGTGGTTCAGACGGCTGACTATATTGTCGTCGAGTTCCAGAACGGCGAAGAGGTGGGCGCACAGGTGATTGCTTCGGAACCGTCCGTGGATCTGGCGCTGCTCAAGTTGAAGCGCGTTCCCGACCATGCAACGCCGGCAAAGCTGGGGGACTCGGACAAAGTGAGCGTTGGCGATCCCGTGCTGGTCATTGGCGCCCCCTACGGGGTGAGCCATACGCTCACGGTGGGCCATATCAGTGGCCGCCATACCCGGGAAAGCATGACGTTGGCCGGGCCGTGGGGTGAGTTTTTCCAAACCGACGCGGCCATTAACCCGGGAAATTCCGGCGGCCCGTTACTGGACATGAACGGGCGGGTGATCGGCATCGTCAGCCACATCCTGAGCCAGTCGGGCGGCAGCGAGGGGTTGGGATTTGCCGTGACCGTGAACAGTGCAAAGGCGCTGTTGATGGATGTCAGGCCGTTCTGGACCGGCGTAAACGGCCTGGTGGTGAGCGGGAAGTTCGCCCGCGCGTTGAACATCCCCCAGGGAACCGGCTTTCTGGTGCAACAGGTGGCCGACAACTCCCCTGCCGATCTGATGGGGATCAAGCCCGGATCCATTCCCGTAACGATCGGAGGGCAGAACCTGCTTCTCGGCGGCGATCTGATTATCGAGGCGCTTGGGATTTCGCTGGTGAACGAAGAGGCCTACGGACTATTGAAGGAAAAACTGAATCAGCTGAAAAAAAAGGACCGGCTGACGGTCACGGTTTTACGGGGCGGGCGACAACTCGAATTGTGGACACGTGTGACTGACTGAAAAGAGGTACGGGTGAAATGAGGAATAAGGGAGCCATCGCTTGGACTTTGGCCGGGTTGTTGATGCTGTCCGTGGGGTTGCCGCACACGGGCTGGGCCAAATCATCCGGGTCATTGGTTTGCCATGCAGCCGACCTCAATATCCGGCAACTGTATTTATTCAGCGGGCTGGAATCGTACGAGAGCGAGGGGCAGTGTAAAGCAAGCCGCGAGGGATCCTTGATAACGGTGCAGTGGTCGTACAGCACGGCAAAAACCCGCAGGGAAAATCTGCCGCCAATACCGTACGAGGCAACGATGGCGTGGGGTGGAAATCAGTATGAGCTTTGTTCCGTAACGTTTTTTAAAAATGGGGAGGCGGACACGGAAGTCGTGTCCACCCGGGAACCCTGTCGCTGACGGGCTTCTGGAACCTGGAGCGAATGAATGAGCGAGCATCACAACAACAAGCTGGCTTCCTGCCACGAATGCGACGCTCTCCAGCGAATCCCCCCACTACCTCCTGGCGGTGTCGCCCGCTGCGGTTGTTGCGGCGCGCGCCTGGCCGGTAACCCGAAGGGCGGCCTGGATACGCCGCTGGCCCTGACGATATCCGCTCTCATGCTGTTTGTGATTGCCAACAGCTATCCCTTCCTGACCATGGAGGTCCAGGGGCGCGCTCAGTCGATGACCCTTTCCGGCGCTTCGCTGGCATTTCTGGATCACGGACAGCCCGGCCTGGCGCTGGTGGTGTGGTTCACCAGCGTACTGGGGCCGGGGCTGGTCATCGCGGGCACGCTTTATGCGCTGACCGCCATCCGATTCCGGCTCCCGTTGCCGGGCCTGAGGCCGGTGCTGGCCGGAATCAGCCGCGTTCAGCCGTGGGGCATGATGGATGTCTTTTTGCTCGGCGTGCTGGTGGCCCTGGTGAAGTTGTCCGCCATGGGGGAGATCATCTTTGGGATCGGGCTATACGCCTTTGTCGCACTGCTGCTGTTTTTTTCCGGCGCCCTCGCATCGCTGGAAATTCCACTGCTATGGGACCGGCTGGAGGCACGGCAATGAGCCGAAGTGTGACCCGGGCCATCGATATGGGGCTGGCGGGTTGCCACACCTGTGGGCTGGTGATGCGATCCGGTCGGGGCCACCAAAAATGCCCTCGTTGCGGCTGTGGGCTGCACTTGCGCAAGCCCAATAGCATCCACCGCGCCTGGGCTCTGCTTATCAGCGCGGTGGCCCTGTACTTCCCGGCCAACATCATGCCGGTGATGCACACCCGTTACCTGGGCGGCGAGAGCGCCGACACCATCCTGAGCGGGGTGATCTACTTCCTCAAACACGGCGACTGGCCGCTGGCGCTGGTGATCTTCGTGGCGAGCGTGGTGGTGCCGGTATTAAAGATGATCGCGCTGGCCTATCTGCTGATCACCGTGCAGCGAAGCTCCCTTATCCGCCAGCGTGAGCGCACGGTGCTTTACCGCTTTACCGAGCTGATCGGACGCTGGTCCATGGTGGACGTATTCGTGGTGGCCGTGCTGGGCGCGCTGGTGCAGCTCGACGTCCTGGCAACCATTGTTCCGGGCACCGGTGCCGTCTGTTTTGCCGCAGTGGTCATCCTGACCATGCTGGCTGCCATGGCGTTTGACCCCCGGCTGATCTGGGATCAACAGGAAAGGCTGGCCCATGCCGGATAGCGGGCAAATCAACCCCCCGAAGGTCCCGGACGCGGAGGTGCGGGAGAAGGGCCGCGGCATTTCCGTGGTCTGGCTGGTGCCGCTGGTGGCGGTATTGATCAGCGGCTGGCTGGTCTACAAGTCGTTCACGGAAGAAGGGCCGGTGGTTCAAGTCACTTTCCAGCGGGCCGGCGGTATCGAGCCCGGCAAGACGCAGGTCAAGTACCGCGACATTACGGTGGGGGAGGTCAAGAACCTGCGGTTTTCGGAAGACCTGACCCGAGTGGTGGTCACCATTCAGTTGGTGGTCGGGGCGGAAAGCCAGTTGACGGATTCCACCCGTTTCTGGATCGTCCGGCCGCGTATCGGGAAATCCGGCATCAGCGGTATCGGCACCCTTTTGAGCGGGGTGTATATTGCCCTGGACCCGGGAGCAGGTGGCAAAGCCAAACGCAGCTTTACCGGGCTGAAGGAACCTCCCGGGGTAGAGACGGGCACGCCCGGAAAGTTATATCGGCTGACTGCCAGGAGCCTGGGGTCCGTCAGCGTTGGATCATCCGTCTATTACCGGGGGATCACGGTAGGCAGAGTGGTGCAGTACAGGCTCGCCGAAGACTACAGTCATGTTGCCATCGATATCTTTGTCGATGCCCCCCACGATGGATTTGTGCGTCGGAACACCCGATTCTGGAATGTGTCTGGAATCGAGGTGGACCTGAGCGCCCAAGGGGTCAAGGTGGGTGTCGAGTCATTCGCCTCGGTATTCGCTGGCGGGGTGGCCTTTGAAACGCCACCGGGCAAACGGGTACCCGAACCGGCTGAGGCAGGGGCGATATTTACCCTGCACCAAAGCCGGACGCCGGCGCGGGAAGAAGTCAGCACCATAACGCTTCCCTACCTCATGTACTTCGATGATTCGGTGCGCGGCCTCTCTGTCGGCGCCCCGGTTGAGTTCCGGGGGATTCGTGTCGGCACGGTGACCGATATCGCCCTTGAAGTCGATGTAGATACCAGCGACATCCGTATTCCCGTAATGATCGAACTGGAACCCGACCGGATCCCGGACCGGAAGGGGGGGGTAAACGCCACGAGGCGGGCGGTCGAGCGCAAAAAAGAGGGCGCGGCCGTGATCGGGAAACTGGTCAGGAGGGGGTTGCGGGCCAAATTGCAGAGGGGAAGCCTGGTCACGGGCAAGCTCCTTGTCGAACTGGACCTGTACCCCGGCGCCGATCCCGTTGAAGTCGCCTATGAGGAGGGCACCCCGGTCCTGCCCACTGTGTCGGGCACCCTGAGCGATGTTGTGGCCCAGGCAAACAGCTTGATGGAAAGGCTGGAGGCACTCCCGCTGGAGGAGTCGGTGGAAAGCCTGAATACGACACTCGCCCAGACCGAAACGCTGCTCTTGAGCCTGACGCAGACGAGCGATGAGATCAAAGCCGGAACCCTTCAGGAGATGAATGCGACCACCCGCTCCATGCGCGTATTGCTGGAATACCTTCAGCAACACCCGGAAGCGCTCATCAAAGGAAAAGGGAGCCCGTGAACAGGCTCGCGAGAATATTTCCCGCCTTGCCGTTGATCGTGCTGGCGGGCGTGCTGTCCGGATGTCTCGGCGGTGGCTCCCCCGCCGCGCAATTCTATGTGCTGGATATGCCGTCCACGGTTTCCGATCCGGTTGCGGCCCAGGCAGCCGATGGCGTCGCAATTGGATTGGGGCCGATTGTGCTGCCGGACACCGTCCGCAGGCCCCAGATCGTCACCCGGGAAGGGGCGCACGGCATCGCACTTGCCGAGTTCCACCGTTGGGCCGGTGACCTGACCGCCAACATGACGCGGCTGATGGCGGAGGTGCTCATGCAACGGCTCGCCACGGACCGTGTTGCCCTTTACCCGTGGCCGAGGGCACGGCAACTAGATTATCAGGTCCGGGTCGACGTGCTGCGCTTTGACGGGGAATTGGAAGGGGATGCGGTGCTGGAAGGCACATGGACCCTGCTGGATGGTGACGGCGGCAAGGAACTGAACGTTTCGGGGTTTGAATTCACCGAGCCGTCACGTGGCGGGAAGTACCCGCACCTGGTCGAGGCATTTAGCCGGTTGACGGTACGTCTGGCCGAGCAGATTGCCGGGTCAGTTAACCGGAGGCCCTGGTAATGGAACGGAAACGACACACACCAAAACAAATCACCGTCAAGCTCCGGGAAGCGGAGGGGCTCTTGGAGCAAGGTGGCACGGTTGCCGAGGTCTGCCGGCAAATGGGAATTTCGGAACCAACGTTCTACCGCTGGCGTAACGAGTACGGCGGGGTGAAGGTGGAGATGGCCAGGCGGCTCAAGGCCCTTGAGCAAGAGAACGTCCAGTTGCGCAGGGCGGTGGCCGAGCTGACCCTGGAAAATTTGAAGCTCAAAGAAGAGATGGAGAGGCCCTTTGAGGAATGAACGCCGCCGACGCGGCATTGATTACGTCCATGACCATGAATGAAAAGTTATGAAATTGATAAGGGGAGAGCAATGAAATCAATCAAACATGTCATTTGCTGCTGTGCGGCGCTGTCCTTGCTGATGGCTGGGTGTGGCAAATCGGGGCAGGATGCTAAGCCAGAAGTATCCAAATCGGCTGACGTTGCAGTGGCTACAACGTCAGCCGACGCCACGGGGGCTATTAGCAAGGAAGATGACTACGGTAGTGGGAACACAATTCCGATTCCGCGTC
>CBDUXI010000097.1:0-6662 GCA_965371175.1 uncultured bacterium | reverse complement strand
ACCCATCCGCTTGGGCTAAACTGTTACCTATCTGCCTGGTTGCACAGTGAGGGGGCGGTAACCCAGGCACCGACGCCCCCCGGAAATTAATCAAAAACCAACCGCTCCCTGCTGTTTCCCGCCTTTTCGAGAGAGTGCCAGCACCCCCTCACCCCTACCCTCTCCCGCGGAGGGGAGAGGGAGAAACTCAGGAACTGATTTCATCCGCCACCAGTCCGTATTCGGATTCGCTGTAGTGCACCGACACCTGGTCGTTCACCTTGATTCCGGACAACTGTTCGTGGCTTGCGGCAAAAGTTATGGGATTGCCGGTCTGGGCGTCCGTCAGGGTCAGGGTCATGGCATCGTGGTCGATCACGGACACCACGCCGAAGTGGGTCATGTTCTCGCCCGGCCCGCATGCCAGCGCCGGGGTCGCCACGGCAAAAAACAGCAACGCGCCCAGCCCGAATACCATCCTGCCCATCCTCGTTCTGCCAAATATATTCATGCTTTTCGCCCCTTTTTCCACCTGATGTTTGTGTTTTTATCATTGTACCAAAACCGCCGGGAATGGGCGTCATACCAAAAAAACCGGGCGCAAATACCCGAAGTTTCCACCCGAAAGCTTCTCCCTTCCGGACAATTCGCATACAATCCTCCGGTTCGCATAAATAAACCCGGTTTTGATCTTTCTGACTGGAGGGGATTCCATGGTTCGGACATCAACATTCAAGCTGCTTCCCATCGCACTCATGCTGCTGTTCTCCGGCGCATGCGGCACCCTGGACAAGGCCTACGTGGGCGTCGTGGGCATGGTAGACCCGGATCAGAAACGCCTGACCCAGGAAACCCGCTGGCTCAACCCGCAACCCAATTTCCGCATGGTCAGTCAGCACAAGATGGTGGTGTTCGTGCGCGTGCGCGACAGTTCCGGCTCCGACCTGGATATCTCCCGCGATGTGCGGATCGCCCTGGAAGACCTGGGGTATCGGCTCACCCGCAATATTGATGAAGCCCAGTACCTCCTGTCCGTCGATCTGCGCTACTACGGCGAGAACGCCCGCGCCGACGGCGGGAAGGCCACCATGGCGGCAGGCATCGGCGGTGCCATCGTGGGCGGCATTGTTGGCCACCAGTCCCGCAGAGGCGTGGAAGGTGCCACCGTGGGAGGACTTGCCACCGGCATGCTGTTTAGCGTGGCCGCCAACCGCAACAAGGTGCGCGAGTATGACATCGTGGCCGATGTGCGCGTGGGTGAGCGCATCGAGGGCGGCGTCAGCACCACCCGGCGCAGTGGAGAAGATTCGTCCATCAGCCATTCCGGCAGCACCTTCTCGGGCGGTTCCGACCGGTCCAGTTCACGCAGTTCCAGCGGTGAAACCCAGCAGGTGCATATTGAAGAGGACTTCCTGTACAGCCAGAACCGGCTAATCGTATTTGTCCGCAAACTCAACCTGTCCCCGGATGAGGCCGCGCCGGTCCTGCAAAACCGCCTGATCAAGGCCCTCTCCAACGTCCTGCCGTAGGCAGCGGAAAAATGCATGGGCAGTAGTTTCGGACAACTTTTCCGCATCGCCACCTGGGGAGAATCCCACGGTGGCGGCGTGGGCGTCACCATCGACGGCTGCCCGCCGGGCATGGCGCTTTCCGAAGACGACATCCAGGTCGATCTGGACCGCCGCCGCCCCGGACAGAGCAAGATCACCACGCCCCGGAACGAAGCCGACCGGGGCGAAATTCTGTCCGGCGTGTTTGAAGGCAAAACCCTGGGCACCCCCATTGCCATACTGGTCCGCAACCGGGATTCCCGCGCCGCCTCCTACGAGGAGTTCAAGGACATTTACCGCCCGTCCCACGCCGATTACACCTATCAGGCCAAATACGGCATCCGTAGCTGGCAGGGCGGTGGCCGGGCCTCGGCCCGGGAAACCATCGGCCGGGTGGCCGCCGGGGCGGTGGCCAAAAAGGTGCTGGCCGAACTGTGCGGTGTGCAGGTCATCTCGTGGGTGCATCAGGTGCACAACACCGTGGCCGACGTGGACTGGGACGGCATTACCGCCGAACAGGTGGAAGCCAACATCGTCCGCTGCCCCGACGAGCAAACGGCGGAACGCATGATTGAAGAGATCAGCGATGCACGGGTAAAAGGCGACTCACTGGGGGGCGTGCTGCGCTGCGTGGCAACGGGTGTGCCGCCGGGGCTGGGCGACCCGGTGTTCGACCGGCTTGATGCCGACCTGGCCAAGGCGCTCATGAGCATCCCCGCAAGCAAGGGGATGGAGGTGGGTTCCGGTTACGCAGGCACGCTGATGACCGGCAAACAGCACAACGATCCGTTTTACATGGACAAAAAAAAGGTGCGTACCCGCACCAACCACTCCGGCGGCATTCAGGGCGGCATTTCCAACGGCGAAGACATCCGCCTGACCTGCGCCTTCAAGCCCACGGCGACCATCTCGCACCCCCAGGAAACGGTGGACGAGGGCGGCAAAAAAGTCATTTTGAAGGCCAAAGGCCGTCACGACCCGTGCGTGCTGCCCCGCGCCGTGCCCATTGTGGAAGCGATGGTGGCCATCACCCTGTGTGACCATTTTCTGCGCCAGCGGGGCCAGCGGGGGATGGCCTAGACCTCCACCTTGTCGCCCGGCGTAATCACCGCCATCAGGTGCGCCCGCACCCGGGCAATCTCGTCCGCATCGTCCACCTTGGTCCCCGCCGCGTTCTTTACGTAAAACACATCCACCACCTGATCGGCCTTGGTGCCGATACGGGAAAAGAAGATCGACAGCCCCAACTCGGCAATGGCGCCGGTAATGGCGTAGAGCAGCCCCTGCCGGTTGGCGGCAAACACGTCGATCACGGTAAACGAGTCCGAGGTTTCGTTATCGATCCGGACCAGCGGCTCGGTATGGGAAAAATCAATCGCCTCGTGCTCCCGCCGGGTGCCCGTATAGAGTTGCTCCACCTCGCTACGCCCCTCCAGCACCTCAATCAGGGCGGTGCGAATACGTTCCCACCGGTGGTGGTCGATAAACTCGGTGGCGGCCGGATCTTTTACCCGGAACACGTCCATGACGATGTCGTCCCGGAAGGTGGTGATGTGGGCGTCCAGCACCACCAGGTCTTTGGCGGAAAGGGTACCGGCGATGCGTGAGAACAGGCCGGGCACCATGCCGTCGTGGGCGCATACGACAATTTCGGCATGGCCGCCGTCGTGGGGGGCAATCTCCACCTGCACCGGCCGGTCGGCCAGCTTTTTGACCAGTTCCAGATGGTGGCGAATCTCGTCGGTGCTGTTGCCCAGCAGATAGCGGCCCGGTAGCCGGTCCAGCACCTCTGCCAGCCAGTCCTGATCTTCGGCGTCGAACGACCCGACCAGCGTCTCCCGCACCCGCCGCACCCGTTCCGGCTTGTCCTTCACCCACTGGCGGCCGGCCAGGGCATCCAGGGCGCGGCCGTACAGTTCGGTGAGCAGCCCGTCCTTCCAGTTGTTCCAGGTGCCCGGCCCCACGGCGCGAATGTCCACATGGGTCAGGACAAACAGCATTTTAAGGCGCTCCGGCGTTTCCATGCGCCGAGAGAAATCCAGGAGCACCTTGTCGTCGGACAGGTCTCTCCGGAAGGCAATGTGCGTCATGGACAGGTGTTCCCGCACCAGAAAGGCCAGCAGTTCCGTCTCGTCCTCGGAAAAGCCCATACGGGCGGCCACGTTCCGGGCCATCTCTTCGCCCACCTCGCAGTGGTCTTTTTCTCCCCCCTTGCCCGCGTCGTGCAACAGCAGGGCCAGATGCAGAATGTCCTTGCGGCGCAACTCCCGGTATACGCCGCCGTAAATATCGTCCGCCTCCCGTAGCGATTCTGCCATTTGCACCGCGTACAGGGTATGGGCGTCCACCGTGTAATGGTGGTACTGGCTAAAGGTAACCAGCCGGTCCACCCGCGCAAACTCGGGCAGCACCCGACCCAGTATGTGCATTCGATGCATGCGCGACAGGGTTTCGGCCACCCCGGAATCCCACCCTAAAATGCGCATGAACACCGCATAGGCCTCACGGGTGCGCAGGCCGCGGCCCGAAGGGGTGGACTGGCTCAGGGCCTCCACCGTTTCCGGGTGCAGCCGCAGACCGTACGCCTGGGCCAGATGAAACAGGTTCAGCACCCCGGCCCCGTCGCCAAAAAATGCTTCGATTTTGCCTTCGTCCACCCGCACTTCCCGGTTGGTCAGGGTGAAGTACGGGGCCACCTTGCGTGCAAAAATCATGTTCGAAAGCGCCCGGGACAGGGTGCGGCTCATGGAACGCTCCTTGAACCGGGAGCAGATTTCCAACACCCGGGAGGCGTGCATGTAATAGCGCCGCATAAAGCGCTCCACCCCCCGGCTGCCACGGGTGTCGGTGAAGCCCATGAATTTGCTCGTCCGCAGTTGCTCCTCAAAGGTGAGCAGATCCATGGACTTGCCCGCGTTCAGATGCAGATCGTTGCGGATGCGCCAGAAAAACCCCTGGGCCTTGATCAGCACGGTGGCGTCGGCCTGGGTCAGGACGCCCTGTTCGGCCAGCTCTTTCAGGTCGCCGGTACCGTAGCGGGCAATGCTGGCCCAGATCAGATAGTGAATGTCCCGCAGGGCGCCGGGGCTTTCCTTTACGTTGGGTTGCTGCAGGAACACGGTAGAGCCAAACCGCTCGTGGCGCATGCGCTGCTCTTCCGCCTTCTGGAACAGAAAGGCAAACACGTCTTTCTTGATGACTTTGGCGTTAAAGTCATCTACATATTTCGCGTACAGCGCCTTGTCGCCCGCAAGCAGGCGCGATTCCATCATGCAGGTGCGGGCCGAAAGATCGCCCTGCCCCATCTCGATGCAATCGGCCACGGTGCGTACGCTGTGGCCCACCACCAGCTTTAGATCCCACAGGGGGTAGAGCACTTCGTTGGAGATGCGCTTGGCCAGATCTGCCGCGCCGGGGTTGTACAGAAACAGCAGGTCTACATCGGAATACGGGTTCAGTTCGGCCCGGCCGTAACCGCCCACGGCCACCAGCGCAAGGCCCGGCGTTTCGGTTCCGGTCCCGTCCTGGTAACGGGGGGCCGCGTCTTTGTACAGGGCCAGCAGCAGTTCATCGATCAGCCGGGTCATCTGGTTGACCAGCTTGCGGCCGGAGGCCCCGTCCTGATGCAGGGCGGCAATCAGGGAGACGCGCTCGTCCAGCTCTTCCTTCAGCCGGGTAAAGCGATCGAACGGGTCGTCGGCGATAAACGCCCGTTCCAGAATGTCATCAAAGCGGCCCATAAGCCCCATTGTAGAGGCTGGTAGCCATCCGGGTCACCCAAAGCGAATTTAAACTACGGACAGGCCGTTCAAGCTACCGTCTGGTAACCGACTACCCATCGGGTACGAATCCGAACATCCGTGGGGGCCGGACGGCGCGGGCCGTGCCCTTCCGCACAAAAAACAAAACGCATTTAAATCAATAAGTTATATTGAATTTCGGACCGATGGCACGGGGTTTGTAATATATCCTGGCAGAGCACCCGGACCCCGATTACGGTTCGTGGCAGGACATCAGGAGGGGGGAGATGGGGCCCGGGAACCTGGCGCCGAAAGGCGCCGGGTCGTCCCCGTTGTCAGCGCTCCAATACTTCACCGGGCTGTGGTGGGTACCGGCTGTAGTGTGATGGTATTCACCTATTTCATAAAATCAGGAAAGCCATTCCATTCGGTCATAGGTGGATAACCTGACCAGTGACCTCCAAAATTATTTTCCCATAGATGATTCTTTAATAGGTTGAGTGCCTGGTGACAAAAATCAATTGCATTTTGACTAAATGATACGCACAGTTTGATTGTGCCTAGTGCTCCTACTAGATCAATACCACCCGCTTGTATGTTCAATAGTTTGGCCTCACTTTCGAGAGTTTCTATATCTTGCTTTAACCTTTTTGTTCTATTAACGAAATCTGGAATATTATTGTATTCATCGCGTTTATTTTGAACATCAAAAGCAGCTCCTAGAATATATCTTGCTTTTTTGAAAGTTTCATCAACCGCTCTGACCTCATCTTCGGTTGGAGGCGGTGGGCATGGCGGAAATAAACAGCCTTCATCCGCATAAGAAATGGGTGAAATTACTGCAACTATAAATAGAAAAATCATGACCTTCTTCATTATAATTCCTTAGCATCGTTGCGCAAAAATGGAAAATCAAAGTCATAGGCATCACACACCCGCTTATAAATATTTTCATCGCCTTCATCATGAGCGGCTAGTGTAAGATAATAATTTTTGTTGTTGTGTTCTTGAAATACTATCCATTCACCTGTAATTCGATTTTTTCTTGCCCTTTCCTTTAAGGCATCAAACGTACAGCCATTTGCGATATTCATAAAAAACTTATCATCTGGAAACTCAGAAGTATTTTTTTTAAAAGCTTCTTTTATTAATTTGTCTATATTTTTATTACCACCGGAATCGAACCCAAAATGTGAGCCAATATTTTTAACTATAAATACAGCATCAGTAAAATGGGTTTTCATTAAACCTTTTAGCGGCAGCCTTCTAAAAGGTTCTGCAGGTTTTGTTGAAGTCTGTCGACCAACACCCTCTAGTGCTTTTATTTCATCGAAAATTTGATGAGTATTAATAGTTTGGTTGGCCCTCATTTTCATTACTTGAAAAAGAAAAA
>CBDUXI010000096.1:0-6783 GCA_965371175.1 uncultured bacterium | reverse complement strand
GCGACGCGCGGCATGCCCTCCCCCGCGGCGCTGCTGGGCACGCTGGTTGCGGGCTATATCTTCTGCCGCCGAGAGGGCATCGAGTACCTGACCACCGCCGACCGGGTGGCGGTGGTGGCCCCGGTGGGGCTGGGGCTGGGACGCATTGCCAACTTCATCAACGGCGAACTGTACGGCCGGGTGACCGAGGTGCCGTGGGGCATGGTGTTTCCCGGAGCGGGGCCGTATCCCCGCCACCCGTCGCAGCTGTACGAGTCGGCCCTGGAGGGGCTGGTGCTGTTCAGCATCCTGTGGCTGGTACGCAAACGGCTCATGAAACAGGGGCAATTGCTGGGGCTGTTTCTGGTTCTCTACGCCGTATTCCGTTCCTCGGTGGAGTTCGTGCGCCAGCCGGACGCCCATCTGGGGGTGATGTTCGGTTTTCTCACCCGCGGACAGTTGCTGTCTGCGGTGATGCTTGGGGTGGGCGTGTGGCTGCTGTTGCGCGCCAGAAAGCGGGAAGCCGTGCCGATACAGGTGCCGGAGCCGGAAGCGAAGCCGGAGAAGTGACGCTCCGGGGACGGGCGCTGGCTTTCCGGCCCCCCCCTCCCCTGCCCCGGATAACTCCACTGCCTGATGCCCCGCCCAGGTAACCCTTTCCCCCACATTGCCAATGGAAAGCCGAACCGCCCGTCACCCGTGCAGTGGCCGCCGGTAACAATCCACACCCAGGGCCGGTCTGCTCGTTTATTGCTCCGGGCCGTGCCCGGTGTAGCCGAAGGTGTAGCCGCCGTCTATTGTCAGGTCTTCTCCGGTGACGAAGCCGGACAGGTCGGAGGCGAAGAACAGGGCGGCGTTGGCGATATCACGCGGTTCCGCCAGACGGCGCAGAGGGGTTTGGCCGGCGAGGGATTGCTGGATGTGGGGCGGTGCGTGGGGGGTGTGGTCGGTGATGGTGAAGCCGGGGGACAGGGTGTTGACGGCGATGCCCACCTCCCCCACTTCGTTGGCCAGATCGCGGGCCATGCCTTTTACCGCCGACACGGCGGTGGTGTAGTTGTTGTAGCCGATCACCGGACGGCTGATGAGGGCGTTCAGGATGAACAGGATGCGCCCCTGACGGCGCAGGACCATCTCTTCCAGCACGGCCTGACAGCAGTTGAAGCCGCCTTTCAGGATCACGTCGATCTGGGCCTTGTAGCCGTCCCAGTCCCGTTCCAGAAACGGATGCCGGTCGATGGTGGCGTTGGCGTTGTGGATGAGTACATCCACCTGCCCGAACCGTTCCATGGTTTCGGCCACCATGGCGTCCACCGAGGCGCGGCTGGTGACATCGAGGGAGTACGGGGTGCCCATGCCGGGAAGCGGCGCAAACTCCTGCATCAGCCGTTCGATGGTCTCCATGTTCTTGTTGTAGCCCAGCACCACGGTGGCGCCCGCCCCCACCAGTTTGGTGGCGATGGCCTCCCCCACCTGACTGCTTGCGCCGGTTAGGATGACCACGCGATCGGTCAAATCGATCATGATTTTTCCTGCATAAACACACTGCTCTGGCAGCGATGATGGTTCCCGGTGGGGATTATACGCCTTCTTCCGGCGCAAACCCGCGCCGCACTTCGTTTTCGGTAGTGGTGACCGGCACCATGAACTGCTCCAGATAGCTTGGCCCGCCCGCCTTGCTGCCCAGCCCCGACAGGCGGAAGCCGCCGAACGGCTGGCGGCCCACCAGCGCCCCGGTGATGCCCCGGTTGATGTACAGGTTACCCACCCGAAAGCGTTGCCGCACCCGCTTTATGGCGGCAGGGCTTCTGGAGAACAGGCCGCCGGTCAGGGCATAGTCGCAGTCGTTGGCCATGGCCAGCGCATCATCCAGGCTGGTGGCCTTGAGCACGGCGAGCACCGGCCCGAACACCTCTTCCCGGGCCAGACGGTGGTGGGGACGAACGGTAAAGATGGCCGGGCCCACATAGCAGCCGGACTGTGGAATGTCCTCCACGATCAGCGCCGGGGTCCCCTCTTTTTTACCGATGGCGATGTAGTCCTGCACGGTCTTTACGGCGCGTTCGTCCACCAGTGGGCCGATACGGTATTTCGGGTCTTCCGGCGGGCCGATGGGCAGGGTGCGCACGGCGTCGGCCAGCCGGGAGAGCAGTTCGTCGTGCACCGCCTCCACGGCAATGACTCTGGAGCAGGCGGAACATTTTTGCCCCTGAAAGCCGAAGGCGGCGTGAACAATGCCGAGCACCGCTTCGTCCAGATCGGCGGTTTCGTCCACGATGATGGCGTTCTTGCCGCCCATTTCGGCGACGACCTTGCGGATGGTGTGGGTGCCTTTGGCCACCTTTGCCGCCTGCCGGTGAATGGCCAGCCCCACCTTGCGGGAGCCGGTAAAGGCGATCATGTCCACCCGTGGGTCGGCTGCCAGCGTGGCTCCCGCAGTGCCTGCGCCGGGAACAAACTGCAGCACGCCGGGGGGCACGCCCGCCTGCACAAAGGCATCGAACAGCTTGCGGGCGCACACGGGCGCGCGTTCGCTGGGCTTGAATACGACGCTGTTGCCCGTGACCAGCGCCGCCGCCACCATGCCGCAGGAAATGGCGATGGGGAAGTTCCAGGGGGAGATCACCGCCACCACGCCCCGGGCGCGGTACGTGGTTTCGTTCGCCTCGCCCGGATAGTGGGCGGCCAGCCTGACCGGCGGGGCCAGCCGTTCCATTTGATCGGCGTAGTAGTCCAGAAAATCGATGGCCTCGGTAACGTCGGCGTCGGCCTCCTCCCGGCTTTTGCCCACCTCGAACAGCTCCAGCGCGGCCAATTCATGACGGTCCCGGCGCAGCATGTTTGCGGTGCGGCGCAGCAACTCCGCCCGTTCTTGCGCGGGCGTGTCCGCCCAGCCGGGCCATGCGGCGGCGGCGCCGGCCACGGCGGCGTGCACCTGTTCGTCCGTGCAGTCGGCCACCCGGCCCACCAACCGCCCGGGCGCGGCGGGATCGAACGACTCCAGCCAGTTTGCGGTGGCCACTTCCGCCCCGTCGATGACGGCGGCGTGCTCCCCGCCCAGCTTCTCCCGCACTGTTTCCAGCGCGTCGGCAAAAGCCTTGCGGGTAGCGCTTTCCACAAAGTGGGCCACGGGCTCGTTCATAAAGGCGGAAGGCGCAGGCGCGCTTTTTTCGGGGGTGGGTTCCGGCGGTGCAAGCAACGCCGCTGTTTCCTCCCGTTCCCCGTACATGCGGCGCAGCATGGAGCTGTTGGCGGTGTTTTCCATCAGCCGCCGGACCAGATAGGCCATGCCGGGCAGGAAGGCTCCCACGGGGGTATAACAGCGCACCCGGTAGCCTTCGGCCACCAGCGCTTTTCTTAAGGGTTCGGCCATGCCGTAGATCACCTGAAACTCGTAGGCGTCGTTCGGCACGCCCATCTCTTCGGCCAGCGCCGCCGCGTGGGCGATGCTGCGCAGGTTGTGCCCGGCGATGGCGGGGGTAATCAACCCGCGGTTTTCCAGCAGGGTGGCGGTCATGGCCTCGTAGGTGAGGTCGGTCTGCCCCTTGTTTTCCCATACCGGCACTTCCCAGCCGTTTTGCCGGTGGGTGATGATTTCCTGATCCCAGTAGGCCCCTTTCACCAGCCGCACGGTGAGGGGCCGTTTGTACTCATTTACCCATTCGACCACCCGCGCCAGATCGCCCTCGGCGCTTTTCAGGTAAGCCTGCAGCACGATGCCGCACGACGGCTGTCTGGCGAACTCCGGCTCGGAAAGCAATGCCAGCACGGCGTTCAGGGTGATGTCCTTGAGGGCGTAATGCTCCATGTCCACCTGCACGTGAACGCCCAGTTCGCCCGCACGGGAGAAGATCGGGCGCAGGGCGTCTCCGGCCCGCTTTACGCTGTCGTCGAACGCCACCGGGGAAAGCAGCGGGTCCAGGGCCGACAGCTTGACCGATACATTGGCATCGGACTTTTGAGCCAGCCGTTCGATCAACTCCAGATAACGGCTGCGGTAACGCGCGGCCTCTTCGGTGCTGACCGTCACCTCGCCCAGCAGGTCCACGGAGACACCAGACCACTCTTCCCGCAGGCGGGCCAGGGTGGGTGCGGCATTTTTTGGGGTTTCCCCGGCGATGAACTGGGTGGCCAGATCTTCCACCTGCCCGCGCAGGGCTTTTGCCGCCACCTTGCGGAACAGCCCGGCGCGGGACAGGGTCTTCATGCCCCAGCCGAACACATCGTCCTCCCCCAACTCGTCAAAATATTCCCGCGCGAGCCCTAGCAGGCGTTTGTCGTCAGTCACGGCGGGCAGCACGTCCACAAAGCGGAACAGGGCCACCCGGAACGGCTCGTTGGTCATGGCCTTCGCGATGACTTTGCCTTTCCACTCGGCGGGCGAGAACAGGCCGGGACGGGCGTCGCCCATGCGTGCGGCGATGGTCCCGCCGATTTCGCTAATGCGGGCTTCCAGAGAGGGAGTGTTCACGCGGTCTTCCGTAACGTCAAAAATCCCAGACCAGCCGGTTGGACAGCGACGTGTCCAGCGGTTTGACCCCGGTGGGGGGCGCTTCGTCGTGGCGCACGGCAAGGCTGATGCGTAACGACAGCTTCCCCACGATACCGACTTTCAAGGATAGCTCTTCCAGCACGCGCAGGTCGCTGGCCCGGTCGATGCGCGGCTGGGCGTAGACGGTATTGGTCAGTTGCACCCGGTCGGCAAGCTCTGCACGGATGGCCAGGTAGGTGCTGGCCCGGTTGGTAAAGGTGGACGGATCTTCCGGCGCGGCGGGCGGCAGGTCCAGCTCTTCCCATTCGGCCATGTAGGCCACGCCCCAGAAGATGGCCCACGAGTCCCCGTTTGCCACGGTAAAGCGCGGGCCGATGCCCAGCAGGGTGCGGGCGTCCAGCAGGGAAAACTCATCGTATTCGTGCTGGACGAACAACTCCAGCGCCACCTTCGGGTGCATGGTGTAGTTATAGCGCAGGTGGGAGAACCCTTTGTTGATGGTTTTTTCGCCCCGCGCCTCGCCCCGGTTGACGTTGCCCACCAGCAGCACCATGTGGGGATCGTGTTTCCAGCCCAGATGCAGGGTGGCCCCGGCGGATTGCAGATCGGTATTGCCGGTGCGGTTGTTGAAGAACAGTTCGACGCTGCCGGACAGGCCGTTTGCGTCCGCGTTTTTGCGGAACCGCTCGGTGTTCACCTGGGCGTGGGCCACGGAGGGGATCAAAAATAACAGGGCCAGCACCCCGATGATCCGTCTCATGCCGCCTCTTCCTGCCGTTTTGGCTTCATGTACTCGAAACTCCATAGAAACGCCGATACCAGCAGGTAGGCGGCGGTAAAGCTTGCCGGGATGGGCGAACCCGACGCGCCGGGCAAAAACAGCCTGCCGTCGTCGAACGGCGAATGGGTCAGCCCCACCAGCGAAAAGGCTGCGCCGATGGCGGCAAACGTGGCCGCCAGCCGGAATTTGTGATCGATGATGAACGCCAGCATGGTGGCCCAGATGAGCGCGGTGAGAATGAACCCGTTGGCCATCACCAGCACGGTTTGATACGTGGTGGCCATCTGCCCGCTCAGGTCGGCGGCGCTTTTGCCCAGGTTGGCCAGCAACTGCTTCATCTGGATCAGCACCAGATTGGCGATGATGGGCAGGAACGCCAGCGCCACCGCGTCATAGTGGCGCTTGTCGGTGGCGCGGAACGCCTGGGAGGTGATCTCCAGCCCGATGAACACCAAAATGGGGGCCACCGCCGCCACCGGCAGCAGGTCCACAAAGATGGCCAGATAGCCGAACACGCCGCCAAAACCGATAAACAGGGCCGTGGCCAGGGTATAACCGAGCCCGGCGCCCATGGCCTTGTAGGCCGGGTGGCCGATGTACGGCGTGGTCTGCACCACGCCGCCAAACAGCCCGGCGGTCAGGGTGGACAGGCCGTCCACACTGATGATGGTGCGGGGAGAATACGTGTCACCGGAGGCGGCGGCGCTTTCGGTCACGTCCACCGCCCCTACGATGACCATCACGGCAAACGGCAGGGCGATGGGCAGGTACGGCCCCACCTGTACCATGCCTTCCAGAAAGCCGGTGCTGAGCATCGGCGGGGCAAACAGCAGGGCATGTGCCCCGCCTCCGTGAACCCCTTCCACCAGCCCCATGCTTTTAAGTATGTAGTACAGCACGGTACCGGCAAGCACGGCGGCAAACGCACCGGGGATACCAAAAGGCAGCCGCACCCGGCCCACCAGCGTAAGCAGCACCACGCCCAGAGACATGAGCCCCACCACCGGCATTTCAAAGATATGCAGGGCGGGCAGAAAGGCGATGAGCAGCAGGGCGATACCGGCAATCGGCCCCAGCAGCCCGGCCCGGGGCACGTGCCGGTGAATGAACGGCCCGGCCAGAGAGCCGACGATTTTGAAGAGGCCGCACAGGACCACCACGGCCATGGAGATCTTCCACGCCAGTTCTGCGTCGCCCGTGGCAAGCAATGCGGGCCCGACGATGCCGAAGGTAAAGGCGAACAGGGACGGCGTATCGATGCCCAGCGGCATGGCGGTACGGTCGTCCCGGCCTTCGGCTCTGGCCAGTTTCCAGGTGATGTACGTATAGACCAGATTGCCCAGCAATACGCCCATGGCGGTGCCGGGGATCATCCGATAGAGCACCAGATCAGACGGAAAGCCGAAAATGCCGATCAGAATCGCCGCCATCAGCACCAGCTGGGTCATGTTGTCCAGCATCAGCCCGAAGAAGGCGTTCAAGTCGCCCGCCCGGAACAGGCGTGGGGATGCGGCGGTCGATGCGGTGGTCA
>CBDUXI010000095.1:0-7131 GCA_965371175.1 uncultured bacterium | reverse complement strand
GTGTTACCCATCCGCTTGGGCTAAACTGTTACCTATCTGCCTGGTTGCACAGTGAAGGAGATGGGAGATGGGAGACGACGCATGATGACGCAGGGACTCAAGTCGGGTTTTAGCTTTGTGCTGCTGTTACTGGCTGTTGGCACAGGCCGGGGCCTGGCCAGCGCGGCCCCCGGTGAGACGGTGGATAGCATCGACCGGACCATTCGCGAACAGTACCAGTACTTCATCGCACAGGAGGTGCAGGTGTTGAAGCGGGTGCTGGCGGAAATTCAGGCCGACCCGGTGTTGCATCAGGCGCTGGCCGATGGCGATCGGGAAGCGATTCTGAAGCAGGCGTTGCCCATATTCGACCGGATCCTGCGGTACAACGGAATTACCCATTTTTATTTTCACCAGCCCGACATGGTGAACCTGCTGCGGGTGCATCAGCCGGATCACCACGGCGACAGGATTAAACGCTTTACCACCAGCGAGGCGTTTGCGACCGGCGGGGCGGTGCACGGGGTGGAACTTGGCGCGATGGGAACCCCGACCCTGCGCATGGTGGTGCCGTGGTATGCCACCGGAGGCGATGGCAAGTTGATCGGTCTGGTGGAGTTGGGCATCGATGTCGACCGGGTTTTCGCCAAGCTGGAAAAAACCACCCGGTGGTCTCCGGTGCTGCTGGTACGCAAGGATCTGCTGTCACAATCGACGTGGGAAGACGGCACACTCATGTTGAGGAAGACGATGGAGTGGAACCGTTTTCCAGGTGTTGTGCTCACCCATGCGTTGGAAGGGGCATTACCTGCCGAACTGGAAACCTATTTGAACCACACCACGTGGGCGAACTGGGGCGACCAGATAACGGTTGCCGACGGGGGGAAAAACTACCGGGTGCACTTCATCCCCATCCCGGAAGTACGGGGCCGCACGATCGGGCAGCTGATGGTGCTGGAGGAGTTGACCGGCCTGAAAGTGGACAGGAACAAGTACCTGACCTTTGGCGGCATCGCTGTGCTGCTGGTGGCCGGTGGGGCGATCTTGCAGATGCGCCGCGGGGGACAGGGTGGCCGCGCGGCGTGATCGTCCGCACCGATCCGGATACGGGGGAGACGGTGGCGTTTTTGGGTGGGCGTGAAGAGGGGCGACGGGCTTAAGGAAATCGGCGGACAGTGGTAAACGACGGCCTTCGGGCGGTATATTCCCCCTGTGTGGGGCGGTTTCCGGGCGGGGACATTTACACAAGGAGGGCTGTGGAATGGGTTTGCTTGCCAAGCTGTTGCGTGCGCTGAACTCCGAAACCGACCCGGCCCAGATCAGCCTGGCCCTGTGCTTTGCCCTGATTTTGGGATTCACCCCGCTGCTTTCCCTGCACAACCTGTTGGTGCTGCTGTTGGTGCTGGTGCTGCGGGTCAACCTGTCTACGGTGATCGCCGCCACCCTGGTGTTTTCGGGCGTGGCCTACGCCCTCGACCCGCTGTTTCACCGCATCGGCCTTGCGGCGCTTACCGCCGAGGGGCTTTCCGGCTTTTGGACGGCGTTGTACAACACCACCTGGTTTCGTTTTGGGCATTTGAACAACTCGGTGGTAATGGGCAGCCTGCTGGCCTCGCTGGCGCTGTTTGTGCCGCTGTTTTTTGTGGGCAATCTGCTGATCCGCCGCTACCGGGAGCATGTGCTGGCGTGGGTGAGCCGGCTCAGGATCGTGCGGGTTCTCAAGGGCAGCCGCCTCTATTCGGCCTACCGTTCCGCTGCTGATCTGGGGGATGTGTCGTGAGCCGCTTTATCCGCATCAAGGGGCTGGCGGCGTTCGTGGTGATGGCTGCGCTGGGGGTGGCTGGCTGGCTGTTGTTTGTGGACGGCTGGGTGCGCTACGCCATCGAGCGGGCCGGCAGCCGGGCAGTGGGGGCCGCGGTGGAGTTGGAAGGGGCCGATCTGTCCCTGTTTCCGGCGGGGCTTATGCTCACCGGCCTTGCCGTCACCGATCCGGACCATCCCATGACCAATCAGGTGGAGGTGGCCCGCGCCGCCCTCACCATTGATGGCGGCAAGCTGCTGTTGCGTAAGCTGATTGTGGAGGAAATGGCAGTGGAAGGGGTGGTCTTGAATACCCCTCGCAGCCGCTCCGGCGCGCTAAAAAAAGCGCCGCCCCCGCCGCCGAAACCGGAAAAAGACGGCGACGGCCTGATGCCCGATATTGATCTGCCCACCATGGACCTGCCCGATATGGATCAGGTGCTGGCCGACGCCAAACTGGGCACCACGGCCCAGGCCGACAAGCTGAAGGCCGATGTGGCGGCGCTGGAGGACAAGTGGAAAAAGCGGCTGGCCGCGCTGCCGGGTGAGGCCGATTTAAAGCGCTATCGCCAGCGGATCAAGGCGATCAAAAATCCGGGAACCAACCTGGCCGCCATTCTGGCTGCGGGCAAGGAAATTAAGACGATCCAGCGCGATATTGACCGGGATGTGAAGGCGGTCAGGAAAGCGCGGACGGACTTCAACCGCGAGGTGGGCGGCATGGGCAAGCGGCTACAAGCGGTGCGGGCCGCCCCGGCGGCAGAGGCCAAACGGCTGGCATCCCGGTACGGCTTTGGCAGTGTGGGCGAAATTGCCGCCACCCTGTTTGGCAACAAGGCGCGGGGATGGGTGGAAAAGGGTGATGGGTGGTACACTCGCTTGCAGCCGATGATCGCGCGGGTAAAGGAATCGCGGGGGCAGGCCAAGGTGGTCAAGCCGCTCAGGGGCAAGGGGGTGGACGTGCTGTTTGTGGAACGTGCACCCCTGCCCGACTTTTTGATCAAGCGCGCTGCAATCGATGTGGCGCTGGAAGCGGGCCACCTTGTCGGCACCGTGGTGGACGCCACCCCCGACCCGGACGTGCTGGGCCGCCCCATGACTTTCCAATTTTCCGGCGACGATCTGGAAGGGCTGGGCCGCATTGACCTTGCGGGCACGTTTGACCACGTGCGGGCGGACGCGGTGGAAGATAGCGTGGTGTTTAGCGTAACCGGCTACCGGGCAAGCGATATGGAACTGGTGGGCGGCGGGGCGCTGCCGCTGACCCTGGCAAAAGGGGTGGTGGACCTGTCCATTGATGCCCGCGTGACCGGCCCCGGCACCGCTGCCGAGGCGCTGGCCGCCACCATCGACGTGGGGCTTTCCGGGGCCAGTCTGGTGGTGGGAGAGGGGGCAAAAAAGAGCACCGCGAAGATTGCCGCCCCGGCGCTTGCCGGGGTGAAAAAGGTGGGCATCGGGGCGCGGGTGACCGGTACGTTGGCCCGGCCGAAAATAAAAATCTCGTCCGATCTGGATACCGTGCTCAAGGATGCGGTGACCGCTGCGGGAAAAGCGCAGGTGGCGGCACTGGAAAAAGAGCTGAAAGCCGAAATTTCGGCGCGCCTGAACAAGCAGTTAAAAGGGGTGCAGGGGGAGATTACCGGGGTGCAACAGCAGATCGGCAAACAGTTGACCGCACGTTCCGGGGATCTGGAGCGGGTGTTAAAAGATGCGCTGCGGTAGGGGAAAAAAGCCGGTTGCGGCGTTGTCCATCCAGTTGGGAAATGTGTGGTGTAATGGCATGATGGCGGTGAATGCCTTCGGGCAAGCCGCCGCCCTGCATCAAAAACCACCGAAGAGGTGATGCCATGCGTATTTTTGCCCGCCTGATTGGAGTGGCACTGGTCCTGCTGCTGGCCGTTCCCTTACTTTCCACCACTGCTTGGGCCGACGACCGGCGCGAGCGGTTTGAGGACCGGCGCGAGCGCTTCGAGGAGGGCAGCCGCGGGAGCTTCGAGGAGCGGCGCGAGCGGTTTGAGGCGCAGCGGCGTGAGCAGGCCGAAAGACCGCAGGGCCAGCGCGAGGAGCGTGCCGAAAGACCCCAGAGCCGCAAGGACCGGCCCCAGGATCGCGACACCCGGCGCGAAGTCCGCCGCCCGCAGCGGCGGGCGAGCTATGACGACCGCCGCCGGTACTACGAGGCGCGCCACGAGGACTACCGCAGGGAGCGCCGCACCTATCGTCCCCCGGTGTTTCACCCCCACGGCCACCGGATCGATAGTCTGCCCGCAATCCACCTGAGCCTTGTGCTGGGCAGTTTGACCTTCTTTTACTCCGACGGCATGTACTTCCGCCATCACGATCACGGCTATGTGGTGGTGGCCGCCCCCATCGGGGCGCGGGTGGCGTATCTGCCCGCCGGGTACATCAGCTTTTACATCGGGCCGAGCCGTTACTTTTTTGTGAACACCGCCTACTACTGGTGGGACCCGTTCTACTACGAGTATGTGGTGGTGGAAAAGCCCGCGGGCGCGGCCCGGGCCATGAAGCGGGGGGAGGACGGCTCGGACGAGTTATACGTCTACCCCGCCCAAGGCCAGAGCGACGAGCAGCGCAGGCAGGACCGTTTTGAGTGCCACGAATGGGCCGTGGACGAAACCGGCTTCGACCCCACCCTGGCCAACCCCAACTCTCCCGGCCGCGCCGATTACCGCCGCGCCCTGATCGCCTGCCTGGAGGGGCGGGGCTACACCGTCAAGTGACGCAAGCGCGGCCCCGCTTGATTGCGCCTCTTATTGCACCGGGGCTACCCGCCGAAACGAGGGGATGGAACTGATCCTGTATCCGTTGCTCGCCGTGGGTGCCTTTTTTTGCGCCCTGAACATCTACCTGTCGTATGTGCGCTACCTGATCCACCGGCTGCGGGGCGGCAGCCGGGACGACTACAAGTGGGTTTCCGGCGCGCCTTTGGCCGGCTCTCTGTTCGCGCTGGCGGGGCTGCCTGCCGTCTGGCACATCCCGTGGCTGAGGGCCGTGGTCATGCTGTTGATTCTGTTCGACACCGGCGGCATTCACTGGTTTGCCGGCACCATGGTCTGGCAGCGTCTTTTTTGCCGGGGCCGCGCCGGCTGACTCCTGAAATCGCACGGGCGGCTAAGGATCAAACTGCGCGGTCGGGCGGGGTCTGGTGCAGCATGAGGGGGTTGCCGTCCGGGTCCAGAACGATCGCCATGCGGCACACCTCTTTGCCCTCCGGGTCGTGGTTGATCCAGGCATCGCGGGCGACAAAGGTGCCCGCTTCGCGCAGCTTTTTCAGGTCGGCTTCCAGGTCGTCGGTTTCCAGGGCCAGATAGCCTTTGGCGTGTTCGGACTCTTTGGCGGAATAGGTATCCAGGGCCACGGTCACGCCGTCCGCCGTGGAAAACTCGACCCACGCGCCGCCGAAATCGGCCCCGGCGGCAAGGCCCAGTACCTCGCCATAGAATTTTCGGGCGGCGGCCATGTCTTTCACCGGATGGGCGACGAAGGCGACTTTGGTAATCATGGGCGTGTGCTCCCCTTGGGGTTGGCTGCTGGTCCTGTTTTTATTGTAGAACGCTACGCGGATGGAGGGAAGGCGCGGGCAGCGTGGCCGCAGAGGGATGCGTTGTTCACCCTCTCCCCTCGCGGCAGAGGACTGGGGCGATGGGGTTGGCGGGCGGGTGAGACGGCCTTTGGGTCATCAAGTATTGTGTCCCCGGATTTCCCCGGTTTTGTGGGTCCTGTCTTGTACCCCTCTCGCATGGTTGGTATTTATTTGGTATTTATTAGGAGTGTCCTCAGAGTAACAAGAGGGGGGTGGGTCTTTCGACGCCGAAGGAAAGGCGTCGCAGGGAAATCGGGACGTGGGGGATGGTAGGAGAGGGGACGTGTCCAACGAGCCAAAGGGTGAGAGTAATCACGACAATCCGCCCGCAGAATTCTTCACCCTCACCGGGGAGATGTTCTGCACGGCGGATTTTACCGGCCACTTCCTGGACCTCAACCCGGTCTGGGAGGAGACGCTGGGCTATACCCGGGAAGAGCTTCGGGCCAGGCCGTTTTTCGAGCTCATCCATCCGGACGACCGGGAGCAGACCATAGCTGAAATTGCACGCCTCGCGGAGGGTGGCGTCACCATCCGGTTCAAAAACCGTTACCGGCACAAGCAGGGCGGCTACCGCACCCTGCTCTGGAAAGCGCTGGGCAAACCCGACGAGGGCATTATTTACGCCACCGCGCGCGACGTAACGCAGGCTGACGAGAGTGAGGCCGCCTTGCGGGAGTCTCGCTCACTGTTGCAACTGGTTCTCGACGCTATCCCGGTGCGGGTCTTCTGGAAGGATACGGAGTCCCGCTACCTGGGGTGCAACCGGCTGTTTGCCGGGGACGCGGGGCTCTCCGCTCCGGAAGAGATCGTGGGAAAAGACGATTACGCGCTCGCCTGGAAGGACCAGGCGGAACTGTACCGCGCGGATGATGCGTTTGTTATCCGTTCCGGCAGGCCCAAGATCAACTACGAGGAGCCCCAGACCACCCCCCTTGGTAAAAACATCTGGTTGCGCACCAGCAAAGTGCCGCTGACCGACTCCGGCGGCAACATCATCGGCGTGATGGGGTGCTATGAGGACATCACCGAGCGAAAGCATACGGAGGAGGCGCTCCGGAAGAGGGAGGCGGAACTGCGGCAGTCGCAAAGGATGGAGGCGGTGGGGCAACTGGCCGGAGGCGTGGCCCACGACTTCAACAACCTGTTGACCATCATCAGCGGCCATTGCGAACTGGCCGACCAGAGCCTTTCAGAGAACGATCCGGCCAGGCGCGACCTGAAGCAGGTGCGGAAGGCGAGTGACCGTGCCGCCGCCCTCACCGGGCAGCTTTTGGCCTTTGGCCGCAAGCAGACATTCCTGCCCCGGGTGCTGGACCTGAACCGTACGATCAAAAACCTGAACGAAATGCTCAACCGGGTCATTCCGGAGAATGTGGAATTCGTGCTGGAGGCAGACCCCGACCTGCACCATGTAATGGTGGACCCGGGGCAGATGGATCAGGTGCTCATGAACCTGATGGTCAATGCCCGCGATGCCATGCCGACAGGTGGAACCATCACCATCCGCACCAAAAACCAGACGATCGGAAAGGCCGGCCAAAAGCGGTATCCGGGGCTTGCGCCCGGCAGGTATGTGGTGACCGAAGTGGCCGACACGGGGTTCGGCATGGGTGAGGCCACCCTCTCTCATATCTTTGAGCCATTCTTTACCACCAAATCGGTGGGGGAAGGGTCCGGGCTTGGCCTGGCGGTGGTATACGGCATCGTCAAGCAGAGCAAAGGGTGCATTTATGCCGATAGCGCCC
>CBDUXI010000094.1:0-7424 GCA_965371175.1 uncultured bacterium | reverse complement strand
TGAATGCCTGCTGGTTTTCCGATTTAATCACCACATTAAACCCTGTGTTTCCGGAGTGAGGGACAGCCATGGTCAAGTTTGCGTTCGTTTTTCTGTTTACCGTTGTTTCCGGAGGTCTCCTTGCCATTCCCGCATGGGCGGAAAACGAGTGTGTTGCCTGCCATAAGGCGCTGCCCGCCGATGCCGCCAGAGGCTACCAGCATTTTGTGGGGTCGGTGCACGATCGGGCGCAGGTGGGCTGCAACAGTTGCCACGGGGGAGATGCCACCGCCACCAAAGCGGCCGCCGCCCACAACGGGGTGCTGCCCGCCGCAGACCCCAACAGCCGCGTGCACTTCCAGCGCGTGCCGGTCACCTGCGGCGCCTGCCACAAGGCGCAATACACCGGTTTTGTGCGGAGCCGCCATGCCAAGCGGCTGGCCGGAAGCGGCAAGGGACCCAACTGCGTCACCTGCCACGGTTCCATGGCCACCCACGTACTTGCGACAGATCAGTTTGAACAGGCCTGCATGGCCTGCCACAACGGGCGCATGGGCGCCAACCCGGACAAGCCGTGGGAAGCCGTCGCGGCGCTGACCATGATGCGTCAGGCGGCCACGCTGACCGACTGGGCCGATGAATTTGTCGGGATCGCCAGAAAGGCGGGACAGAAACAAAAAGCAGCAGAGGACGTGCAGGCCGCCCGCCAGTCCATCGCTGCCGCGCGCACCGCCTGGCATACGTTTGATATGAAACTGGTGCGGCAGCACACGGCAGACGCCACCCGGTCAGCGATAGCGGGAAAAGAGCGGCTTACAAAATAACCGGCAGAGCTACTTGAACAGGCCGCTCCCCGTAGCCTCGCCAAGCACCATCTTCAACCAGATGGCAAAGCCTGCGGCCAGAAGCGTCACGCCCAGGCTGACAATGGTCATGAAGAATAGCGGGTGATCGCAGAACATCGAGGCCACCAGCATCACCGTGCCCAGAATGTTGCAGACAAACGCCACCTTGAAAATGCGGGACAGTCCTTCAACCATTTACCAGTCCTCCTCTTCCGCCGCCGCAATTTCCGACGCCAGCAAATGGGCCTGGTCGTGGCATCCGGCGTTCAGGCAACGCAGTTCTCCGGAGAATATCCGGTCGCGCATTCCCGGCGTTCGGTCGTGGGTCTTCTGGTTCAGCCAGCGCTTGCTTTTGCCGTGGCAGCGCAGGCAGTCGCGGTTTTCGTACGGCTCGTAAATTTTTAGCTCCAGTGGGTCCGGAGCCCCCTTGAAGTAGTTCACGTACACGTGACGAATACCACCGATCTTTCCCTTGATCGGCCCAAACCAGGTGTAGTTGGTGTGGCAGAAATAGCAGGCGGTTTCCTGGGGCACGAAGTTGTTCTGGTAATGCAACGGTGCCAGCGCCTGGGTTTCGTCCGCCAGTTGCAGGCTGCCCACATGTTCATCCATGGCATGGCAGGTGGCGCAGAACTCCACGTTTTTGATGCGGTTGAAGTTGTAGGTAAACGCCGAAGCGCCCCATATCAGGGGAAACACCCCCAGCACCACAAACGCCAGCATCTTTCTGGCATGGCTGCCCATCGGCACCCAGCCGTACAGGCAGGCGACGATTAACAGGACATCGATAACCGCCAGCAGAACGAGGATCAGCGCCATGTTTGGAGGTCTCCAGCTACTTGCCCAGGCCGGACAGCCACGTCACCAGTTCCTGCCACTCCGCCTTGGTGCCGCTAAACTTCTTCATGTGCATCTTGCCGTTCAGGGGCGCTTTCTTGCGGATGAACTTGCCGATGAAATCGGACTCGTGCCGGGTGCCCACCTCGGACAGGTCGGGCGCACCCATGGCGGGCTCTCCCCCGATTCCCTGGCTGGTGACCGTGTGACAGTTGTGGCATCCCTGAGCCGTGAATATCTCCTTGCCGTCGGCCCACGCCGCCGGGGCCGACAGGGTCAGCATGGCCGCACAGGCGGCCAGTGCACACACGGTTTTTCTAATCTGCATCGAGGGTACTCCTTAGATAGATATTGCTTGCGGGCGGGTCATGTGGCCTGCCCTATTTATAGCGATCCAGAAACTCGTCCCGCCGGGCGGCACGGGCCTTCTTGTCGGCATCTGACGCCTGCCCCAGATACCACTTGTGGTCGTCGCTGGAGAGCACCTGATGGAGCAGTTTTTCCAGTGCGGCCACTTCGGCTGCAGCGGGTCCTTCCCGGTAGGTTTCGATAATCTCCTCGATCTCGGGCACGTACTTGCCGTAGAAATGCTTGGCCAGATCGTAGGTGCCGTGCCAGTGGGTGTAGTCCGGTGCCTGCATGGAGGCCGCGTGACGGGCGCGCCGTCCCTCATGGTGCCACAGTTCAAACCAGGTGAAATCGACCATCTGGCCGAACTTGGCGTACGTATCGCCCTTGCCTTTCTTCAGCACGGCGGTGAGCGCCTTGTACAACTTTTCTCCCGGCGTGGCGAACTTGTCGTCGTACAGCTTCAACAACGCTTCGTACTGAATGTAAAAGGCATCCGTGTAGTTTTCACTATGGCAGACCATGCACACGTTCTTCATGTTTTCCTTGCGTTCATCACCGGTAATGGACGCCGAGGCCAGCCCCCAGCGTTCGTCAGTCTTGTGGGCCAGCGTGGGGTGCACCGGGCGGTTGTTCCACTTGATGCGCAGCCCCACGTTGTGGGTAACCGGCATGTCCGGCGTGGCCGACATGTGGCAGGTGGCGCAAGTGGGCGCGGCAAAGTAATCCTCTCCGACCACCCATTTGGCCGAGTCGAGGTTCATGTCTTCCTTGTTGGCCCGGTAGTTGATGCCGTGCTTGGATTCGTTATAAATTTCGATCTGCGGATGGTCCGGTCCCATGTGGCACTTGCCGCAGTTTTCCGGCTGACGCGCCTGGGCGGCGGAAAATTCGTGGCGCTGATGACAGGCGGAACAGCTACCCTCGCTACCGTCCGGGTTCACCCGGCCGATGCCGGTGTTGGGCCAGGTGGCCGGGTCCAGGGTACCGTCCTTGAGCACTTTCACCTCGCTGCCGTGGCATTGCCAGCAGCCGTTGACCGCAGCGGCGGAGACACCGTTCGGGAAAGCGGGCGTCACCATGCCCCGGTTACCTTCCACCACCTCGGCCAGAATGTTGTCGAGCGAACCCATGATCCGGCCCGCCTTGGAGTGGTGGCTGTTGGCGAACTCGTCCACTTCCCGGCTGTGACAACGGGCACAGTCTTTCGGGGAAACGATAACGGAGATGGTAAAGCCGTTGTGCCTTAACGCATCCGGGTCTTTCTTGTTGGCTTTGTGGCATTCGTAGCAGCCGATATTGGCGCCGAAATGCTTGCTCTTGCCCCATTGCTGATAGATATTGACGTTGGTGGCCTTGTGGCAGCCGATGCACGCTTCGGTTTGACTCGAAGTCTTTTGCAGCCGCATCTTTTCGGCAGCGAACGCCGGGCCATGGCTTACGACTGCAAGCATTATCGCGGCAAAAACCGTCAGGAACACCATCCGCACGAACCGACCTCGAACAACCCGAGCAAGTGCCATGTCCAGCCTCCCTGTTGCCCCATTTTTCCGAGGCGTTGTGACCAAAAAACCCATCCGGCACACAGGTCTATCGGGGATATTTGCAAAATGCTTTAGGGTTGTCAACGGTGTTTTTTATCGGCATTTTTATTAAGCAATTCGACTGGTTACGGTACACTGGGCTGCCGTAATCATGAACCGTCCCCCGCCATCCGCCTTCCCCGCCCACGACATCGTTGTAGTGGGGTCTGGACCCGCCGGATCGATGGCCGCCATCACGCTGGCAAACGCCGGATTTGACGTGGCGGTGATCGATCAAAAAAAGCACCCCCGCTACAAAACCTGCGGCGGCGGGCTGGTGGGAAAATCGCTCCGGCTGCTCCCCGAACAAGCCCTGAAAGTGGTGGAAAGCACGTGCCTCACGGCAGCACTGCATCTGCCAAAGGAAAAACTGGCCTTTTCCGCAAGCAGGCCGCAGCCCATCGTCTCCACCTGCATGCGGGCGGAACTGGATGCCGCGCTGGCGAGTGTGGCGGAAAAAGCCGGGGCAAAGATGATTCATGGTGCTGTAACAGACATTACTGAAGAGGCCGACGGCGTGACCGTCACCACCGATGACGGCCCCATAAACTGCCGCATGGTCGTTGCCGCCGACGGGGTGGGCAGCACGGTGCGGCGGTTGTGCGGCTTTGCCGACGACCGGCAGATGGCCCCGGCGGTGGAGTGGGAGGTGCATCCGGGCGCGGAACACGTGGCCCGGTTTGCGAATACCTGCCGGTTTGACTTTGGCCCCCTGCGGCGGGGCTACGGCTGGGTGTTCCCCAAAAAAGACCACCTGTCCATCGGCGTCATGCACGCGGGGCCGGGCCGGGCCGACCTGAACCGGGCCATGGAGGACTATCTGGAAAGCCTGGGGCTGGCGCGAACCGCCCCCCCGGAGCGGCACGGCCACCGCATCCCCATCCACCCCGGCAAGGGACCGTTTGCCCGGGGGCGGGTGATCCTGACCGGAGATGCCGCCGGATTTGCCGACCCGGTTACCGGCGAGGGCATCTCCTATGCGCTGCTTACCGGGCGCCTGGCAGGCAACGCCATTGCCGAAGCGTTTCTTAATCCGGAGCAGGCCGTGGACTTGTACAGCAAGAGCGTTGAGCAGGAAATTCTGCCCGAGCTTGCCGCCGCCCGCGTGTTTGCGCGGGTGCTGTACCGCCATCCCAAAATCGCCTTGTGGGGGTTCAAAAACCACGGCCAGCGAATATGCGAAAAAGTCACCGACATCATGGCGGGCACCGCCACCTGGGTGGAGTTGCTGGGCAAGGTAAAACCCGATTTAAAAAAGCTGCTGCCGTTCGTCCGGTTTTCGTAAGCGGAGCACGGTTTGCCAACGAGCGTGCCGTGGCCGTATCCTTTTGTCCCGGCTTTACCCGCCTGAACGGCGTTTTCTTGGAGTTGAAATTCATGCGCGGCAAGCCGCTCAACCTCTTTAACAGCATGGGGCGCACGCTCCAGCCGTTTGTTCCACAACAGGCCGGACACGCGAGTATCTACTCCTGCGGCCCCACGGTTTACAACTACGCCCACCTGGGCAACCTGCGCGCCTATGTGTTCACCGACACCCTGCGCCGCATTTTGCTGTTCAAGGGGTATTCCGTCACCCACGTGATGAACATCACCGACGTGGGGCACTTAACGTCCGACGCAGACGTGGGCGACGACAAGATGGAAACCGCCGCCTCCCGCGAAAAAAAGAGCGTGTGGGACATTGCCGCCTATTACACCGACGCCTTTCACGACGACATGACCCATCTGGGCATCCTGTCCCCCGATCACGAGCCCAGAGCCACCGACTACATTGAGCAGATGATCACGTTTGCCCAAAAGCTGGAGGCCGACGGCCATACCTACGCCATCGACGACGGCCTGTACTTCGACACCACCACGGTGGCCGACTACGGCAAGCTGGGCATGCTGGACATCGAAGGCCAGGAAGCGGGGGCACGGGTGGAAATGGCGGCAGGCAAGAAAAACCCCACCGACTTCTGCCTGTGGAAAAAATCGCCGGAAAATAGTAAACGCCTGATGGAGTGGGACAGCCCGTGGGGCACCGGCGCCCCCGGCTGGCACCTGGAATGCTCGGTCATGAGTATCGACCTGCTGGGCGCACCGTTCGACATCCACACCGGTGGCATCGACCACCGGCAGGTGCACCATGTGAACGAGGTGGCGCAAAACCAGGGCTACACCGGCACCGACCATCCCGGCGCCAGCTTCTGGCTGCACAACGAGTTTCTGGTGCTGGGCGACGACAAGATGTCCAAGAGCAAGGGTGGTTTCCTACGCCTGCAAACGCTCATCGACGAGGGCATTCACCCGCTCATTTACCGCTATTTCTGCTTGCAGGCCCATTACCGCAAGCCGCTGATTTTCAGTTGGGATGCGCTGGTGGCGGCGCGGGCCGGATATAAACGGCTGCTGTTGCGGATGGAAGCCCTGAAGGAAAAAACAGACACCACCGGCCTGTCCGGCGAAGTAAACGCCGCCGAGGCCCCCGGCGGACTGGTGGATCAACTGGCGGACGAGCTATCCGGCGCCGGCAAAGCGTGGCTGGAAAAGCTGGATGACTCCCTGTCGGACGACCTGAACACCGCACAGGCGCTGGCCCATCTGAACGAACTGGTGGCCGACAAACGCCTGAAGGCGGACGACGTATTAAAGCTTGTCGCCCTGTACGATCTGGTGCTGGGCCTGCAACTGTTCAGCATGGATGCGGAACAACTGGCCATTCGCCCCAAACAGACGGCCATCGACGAAAAAGCGATCAAAAAATTGCTCATCGCCAGAAAATCCGCCCGCAGCGCCAAGGATTTTGCCCGCTCGGACGAGATCCGCGATGAGTTGAAAGAAAAAGGCGTGGCCATCATGGACGGCCCGGAAGGCACCACCTGGGAGTGGCTACCAAAAGGCTAAAGGCGTACCATGTGGGGACCTTTTTGATGGGGAAGTCATGAGAGGCCTCCATGGCGGACGATTCCAGGCACAAACGGCGCTTCGCCCGGCATGACACGCATATGCCGGTGCAACTGACCACGGAAACCGATCTGATTGACGCCGTTGCCACCAGTCTGGCCGTGGGCGGCCTGTTCGTTAAGTATGAGGAACCACTTCCCCCCGGCACTTGTTTGATGGTGACCATGACGCTGGGGGAAGAACAAATGACCATCCCCAGCCTGATGGTCCACAATCGCGACGGCGGCATGGGGGTGGAATTCACCGACATCACCCCGAACAACCTGAAACACATCCGCCGGTTCTTTGCAGACAACGATCTGGATATGCTCGAGACGGAGCAAGACCGCCCCACGTAAATCCGCACACTTCATGACGGAGGCCGTAATGGGAAAAAACAAAACCACAGAGACTGGCAGGCGACGTTACGTCCGGCACCACATGTACGTGCCGGTGGAACTGGCCACGGAAAACGGCCCGATTGACGCGGCCGCCACCACCCTGGCCGTGGGCGGCCTGTTCGTCCAGTGCGAAGAACCACTGGTCCCCGGCACCCACTTGAAGGTGACCCTGACCCTGGGGGAAGAACAACTCACCATCCCCAGTCTGGTGGTCCACGACGGCGACTACGGCATGGGCGTCGAATTTGTCGATATCGCCCGGCCCGACCTGCTGCGCATCCGCCAATATTTCAAGGAAAACAAGCTGAACATGCTCACGCCGAATCAAGAGCCGCCTCCAGCCGCGTAAATCCGCACATTTTTGACGGGAGCGCACCAAAATGCACGCCCCCCCTGCCTGTCACATTCCACAAATTATTTTAATTCAATGGGTTATAGCGTCATAAAACCCGGTATGGGGTTTGCAATTCGATTGCGATGACTGCAATGTGTTACAGATCATAAGG
>CBDUXI010000093.1:0-7510 GCA_965371175.1 uncultured bacterium | reverse complement strand
GCCGGGTGGCCTCCACGTTGGTGCCGGTCTGCATACCGTCCCGGCCAATATCGGTATAGATGATGGCGGCGGCTCCCCTTTTTGCCATATCCACGGCCAGCGCCTTCGCATCCACGTCGGTGACTTCGGCCCAGCCCTGCACCGCCACCTTGCCGTTTACGGCGTCGATGCCGACCACAATGCGGTCGGGAAATTCGCCCGCCACTTCACTCACCAGTTCCGGGTTGCTGACGGCGGCGCTGCCCAGAATCACCCGCCCGATTCCGGCGTTTAAATAGGCCCGTACCCGCTCCACGTCGCGAATCCCGCCACCCACCTCCACCTGCATGTCTACCGCTTCCAGAATGGCGGTGATGGCGGATAAATTTTTTGGCTCTCCGGCAAACGCCCCGTCCAGGTCCACCACGTGCAACCAGCGGGCGCCGAATTCGGCCCATTTTTTTGCCTGGGCTACAGGGTCCGTGTCGTACACCGTGGCATCGTCCATGCGCCCCTGTTTTAAGCGCACGCACTGGCCGCCTTTCAGATCAATGGCCGGAATCACATCAAACACGTTTAACACTCCCACTCGGCAAACGCTTTGAGCATGGAAAGGCCTGCCTTGTCGCTTTTTTCCGGGTGAAACTGGGTGGCCACCAGGTTGTCTTTCCACACCGCTGCGGTAAACAGCACGCCGTACTGGCTGGTGGCGGCCACCACCGACAAATCGTCCGGCACCGCGTGGAAAGAGTGCACGAAGTAGCACCACTCTCCCTCGGAAATATCTTTAAATAACGGCGACTTACCCGTAAGGTGCAACCGGTTCCAGCCCATGTGGGGCACCTTTAACCGTTGCTCGTTTTCCACCATACCCGCGGGGAACGCCACCACCTTGCCGGGCAGAATCCCCAGCCCCTTGTGGGTGCCGAACTCCTCCCCCTCGGAAAACAGCAGCTGCATGCCCACGCAGATACCTAAGAAAGGTTTGCCGCTCTCTACGCTCTTACAGATCGGATCGATCAGCCCCAACTCGTTCAGATTGTCCATGCAGTCGCCAAACGCCCCCACGCCGGGTAGCACCACGTGGGTGGCATCGGCAATCGCCTGCGCATCGCGGGTGATATCGGCCTCAAAGCCGACTTTTAAAAAACCCTTTTGCACCGAGCGCAGGTTGCCCCGGCCATAATCAATGATGGCAATGCGAGCCACTTCGCCTACAGAGTGCCTTTGGTGGACGGCACGTCGTCCCCCCGCCGGGCGTCGGGCCGGGTGGCCTCGTCCAATGCGCGGCCAAATGCTTTAAAAATGCCTTCGAGGATGTGGTGGGTGTTTTCGCCGTACGGCACCAGCACGTGCAGGTTGATTTTGGCGTTGGCCGCCACGGTTTCAAAAAAATGTTTGAAAATCGCGCCGTTCATATCGCCCACCTGGTAGCCGTGGGGAAACTCCGCCTGCCATACAAAGTGGGCGCGTCCCGACAGATCCACCGTCACGTCGGCCAAGGCCTCGTCCATGGGCACGCGGGCGTGGCCAAAGCGGCGAATACCGCGCTTGTCGCCCAGGGCTTTGACCAGGCACTCGGAAAACACAATGGCCACATCTTCCACCGTGTGGTGTTCGTCGATTTCCAGATCGCCTTTGGCCTTTACCGTCAGGTCGAACAGGCCGTGCTTACGCACGTGATCGAGCATGTGATCGAAAAACGGCAAGCCAGTGTCAATACTGCCATTACCTTCCCCGTCCAGTTGGAAAGTCAGGGATATATCGGTCTCTTTGGTGGCGCGGTTGACCGTTGCGGTGCGTACTTTTGATTTGGCCATATCAATCCCTTGAGGTTCAGCCGGGCGGTGACGATTCGGGCGGGGTTTCCATGCGCACGGCCACCGAGCGGCTGTGGGCGGTCAGCCCTTCGCAATCGGACAGGGTGGTGCAGATATCCGCCACCTGCACAAACGCCTTGCGCGAATAACTCAGCACGCTGGTCTTTTTGATGAAGTCGTCCACGTTCAACGGTGACGAAAAGCGCGCCGTGCCGCCGGTGGGCAGCACATGGTCGGGACCGGCCACATAGTCGCCGATGGCCTCCGGGGTGTAATGCCCCAGAAATACCGCCCCGGCGTTGTGAATCTGCGGCAGCAGGCCTTCCGGATCGGCCACGGCCAACTCCAGATGCTCCGGCGCCACCCGGTTGGCGACTTCCGCCGCCTGGGCCAGATCGTCCGTGACGATCACGGTGCCAAACCGGTCGATGGACTGGCGGGCGATTTTGGCCCGGGGCAAACCCTTTAACTGGGCCTCCACGGCGGCAATGGTCTGCTCTGCAAGCTGCGCCGACGGGGTGACTAAAATGGCCGAGGCCAGCTCGTCGTGCTCCGCCTGGGATAACAGGTCGGCGGCCACAAACTCCGGGTGGGCCGAGTCGTCGGCGATCACCAGAATTTCGGACGGGCCAGCAATCATGTCGATGTTGACTTCGCCAAACACCAGTTTTTTTGCCGTGGCCACGTAGATATTGCCCGGTCCCACGATGGTATCGACTTTGGGAATGCTGTCGGTGCCGTAGGCCAGCGCCCCCACCGCCTGTGCGCCGCCCACGCGAAACGCCACATCCACGCAGGCCAGATCCGCCGCCACCAGCAGATACGGGTTTACCTCGCCGCCGGGGGTGGGGGTAACCATCACCACCTTGGGCACGCCGGCCACCTTGGCGGGAATGGCGTTCATCAGCACCGTGGACGGGTAGGCCGCCTTGCCCCCCGGCACATAGATGCCCGCCACCGCCAGCGGGCGGATGATCTGCCCCAGACTGATGCCCACGCCCGCCTGGTAACGGTACCCCTCGCGCACCTGCTTTTCGTGGAACGCACGGATGCGCTCGGCGGAGTACGCCAGGGCATCAACGACCTTCTGATCCGCTTTTTTGTAAGCCGCTTCAAAATCTGCGGGGGTGAATGCCAGGGCGTCCGGAGCCAGCGTGACCTTGTCGAACTGTGCGGTGTAGTCGATGACGGCGGCGTCCCCTTCGGCCCGGACCCGCGCAAGAATATCCCGCACGGTCGACTCCACCCCCAGATCGGCAGCGTCACCCCGTGCAGCCAGCTTTTTCAGCGCCGCTTCGTATTCGGCGGTACCCGCCTGCACCCTGTGCACGGCTATGCGCTCCCCTTCGCGGTCAGCTTTGCCAGCCCCTCGATCAACGGGGCGATGCGACCGTGCTTGGTTTTCATGCTGACCCGGTTCACCACCAGCCGGGCGGTGGATTCCCACAGGGTTTCCACCTCGACCAGACCGTTTTCCTTTAACGTCTGTCCGGTGGAGACCAGATCGACAATGCAGTCAGCCATGCCCACCAGGGGAGCCAGTTCCATAGAGCCGTACAGCTTGATGATCTCTACATTGACGCCTTTTGCCAAAAAATGCTTTTCGGCGGCCAACGGGTATTTGGTGGCCACCTTCAGGCGGGTGCCCGCCTGTTTAAAAATGTCGTGCCCTTTCGGGGCCGCTACGCACATGCGGCAGTAGCCCAGCCCCAGATCCACCGGTTGATACAGATCGTCCGGATACTCAGCCAGCACGTCTACGCCCACCACCCCCAGATCGGCCCCGCCGTGTTCCACATAGGCGGGCACATCGGCGGCGCGCACCACTAAAAAGCGGTCGCCTGCGTCGTTTTCAAACAGCAGCTTGCGGCCGGGCCCGGTAATGTCCGCGTGGTACAGCCCCACCTTTTCAAACAGCGGCAGGGTTTCGTCCAGCAGCTTTCCCTTGGGCAGCGCAACGGTAAGCGTGGTCATAATTTTCCACTCACACGGGTCACGTCGGCCCCCAATGCAGACAATTTTTCCTCTAGACGTTGATAGCCCCGATCCAGGTGGTAGATGCGCCGCACCCAGGTTTCGCCGTCGGCCACAAGGCCCGCCAGCACCAGCCCGGCAGAGGCGCGCAGATCGGTGGCCATGACCTCGGCACCGGATAATTTTTTTACGCCGGTAATGATTGCGTTCTGCCCTTCCAGATGAATTTCGGCCCCCATGCGGGCCAGCTCCGCCACGTGGGTAAAGCGGCTTTCAAAAACGGTTTCGGTGATGATGCTCGAACCTTTCGCTACGGTCATCAGGGCCATCATCTGGGCCTGCAAATCGGTGGCAAAGCCGGGGTGGGGCAGGGTACGCAGATTCACCCCGCGCACTTCGTCTGCCCGGGTGCGGATGGTGTCGCCGTCCACATCCACCGTGGCCCCCGCTTCCCTCATTTTCTGGATCAACGCCTCCACATGTTCCGGGCGAATACCGGTTACGGTTACGTCGCCTTTGGTGATGGCACCAGCCAGCATCAAGGTGCCCGCCTCGATCCGGTCGCCAATCATATCATGGGAGGCGCCGCCCAACGCCGTCACCCCTGTCACCACCACGCGATCGCCTCCGGCCCCTTCGATGCGGGCGCCGCACTTGTTTAAAAAATCGGCCAGATCGGCCACTTCCGGCTCACACGCGGCATTTTCCAGAATGGTCACGCCGGAGGCCAACGTGGCGGCCATCATCAGGTTCATGGTGCCGGTCACGGTGGGAAAATCCAGATAGATACGGGCACCGGTCAGACGCTTTGCCCGGGCCACCACATAGCCGTGCTCCACGGACACTTCGGCCCCCAGGCGGGCAAGCCCTTCCAGATGCAGATCAATCGGGCGCGCACCGATGGCGCACCCCCCCGGCAGCGACACCCGCGCCTCTCCCAACCGGGCAAGCAGCGGCCCCAGTACCAGAATCGAGGCACGCATCTGCTTGACCAGTTCGTACGGGGCTTCGCACTCGGTAATCCCGCCCGCTTCCAGCGTCACGTTACCGTGATCCGGCTGGGAAACCTTGACCCCCAACTCCGACAGCAGGGTGCACATGGTCTGCACGTCCACCAACTCCGGCATCCGCCCGATGGTGCACGGCTCTTTGGTGAGCAGGGTGGCTGCAAGCAGCGGCAGGGCGGCATTTTTGGCGCCGCTTGCCGCCACGGTGCCGGAAAGCTTTGCTCCGCCTGTTACCCGAAATGCATCCATTTACTGCCTTTTCTCCTGTTGTTTCGCAATGATCGCCCGATCCCGTCCGCCCATATCCTGCCGGATGCCCACAGAAAATTCCGCTTGCCGTGCGATATCGGACACGGCCCGCTCTTGTGCATAGCCAATTTCCACGACTACCGTGCCCCCGGAAGCAAGCCACGCGGGGGCTTCGGAAAATATTCTACGGTACACGGCCAGCCCGTCGGACCCGCCCACCAGCGCCTGCTCCGGCTCAAAATCCCGCACCTCCGGCTGGGCCGCTGCCCACTCTTCGGGGGTGAGATACGGGGGGTTTGAGACAATCAGGTCAAACGGACCCGCCGTTGCCACCGGCGCAAACAGGTCGCCGTAAGCGAACCGTACCCGATCGGTGACCTGAGCCGCCACGGCATTTTTTTCGGCCACGGCCAGCGCTGCGGTTGAAATCTCCACCGCCACCACCGACCAGTCAGGCCGCTCGCAGGCGATGGAAATGGCGATGCAGCCGCTGCCGGTACCTAAATCCAGCACCTTGGGCGGCGCTTTTTTTGCGGCGGCAATCCGATCGCCCTCCGCCAGCGCCCAGCCGACCACCTCTTCGGTTTCGGGCCGGGGAACCAGGGTGTCGGCGGTGACGCTTACGGTAATCTCCCGAAACGGCTGGTTGCCCAGAATGTGCTGTAACGGCTCCCTTTTGGCACGGCGGGCAAGCGCTGCACGCAGTCGGTCCCGCTCTGCTTTTGTGACCGGGCGGTCAAACTCCAGATACAGATCCAGCCGCCGCAGCCCCAAGGTGTGGGACACCAGTTGTTCGGCCTCGTAACGGGCGGATTCAATCCCTTTTTTTGTCAGGTGCTCCGTGCTCATCTTCACGATGGCAAGCACGGTGGGGGCGCTGTCTTTTTGCATGGCGGGAGAGGTCATCGTTACAGCGTTTTTAAATATTCGGCCTGTTCGTGGGCGATCAGGGCGTCGGTGAATTCGGACAGCACGCCCCCTTCCATGAACTGATCCAGCTTGTGCAGGGTGAGGCCGATGCGGTGATCGGTCACCCGGCTCTGGGGGTAGTTGTAGGTGCGGATTTTTTCGCTACGCTCGCCGCTGCCCACCTGGGACCTGCGCTCATCGGTGACTTCCGCCGCCTTTTTTTCCTCTTCCGCATCCAGCAGACGCGCGCGCAGGACCGACATGGCCTTATCCCGGTTTTTGTGCTGGGAGCGCTCCTCCTGACAGGTGGCCACGATCCCGGACGGCACGTGGGTGATACGCACCGCCGAACTGGTTTTGTTGGCATGCTGACCGCCCGCACCGGAGGAACGGAACACATCGATGCGCAAATCGCTGGGGTTGATGGAAATGGCGGCTTCCTCCACCTCGGGCAGCACGGCCACGGTACAGGTGGAGGTGTGGATACGTCCCTGGGATTCGGTGGCGGGAACCCGCTGCACCCGGTGTACCCCGGCCTCGTACTTGAGCCGCCGGTAGGCTCCCCGACCGGTTACCTGCACGATGACCTCTTTATAGCCGCCCGCATCCGATGGGGATTCACTCACCTCCACCACCTTCCAGCCAACGCCATCGGCATAGCGCATATAGGCGCGCAGCAGGTCGCCGGCAAACAGGGCGGCCTCGTCGCCGCCGGTGCCGGCGCGGATTTCCAGAAAGGCGTTGCTTTCATCGCGAGGATCTTTGGGGATTAACAGCCGTTTGAGGCCGTCAGCCAGTTCCGCTTCCTCGGTGGAAAGCGCTTCCAGCTCCATGACGGCAAGCTCTTTCATGTCGGCATCGCCGGCACGGGAAAGCTCTTCGGCCTCGCCCATCTGCCTGAGCACGGCTTCGTAGCGATCGAACGCGTCGGTCACCTCGACGATCTCGGCGGCCTCACGGGCGTATTTCTGGTATTCGTCAGGATTTGCCGCCACAGCCGGATCGGCCAGACGGTCAGTCAATTCCCGGTGTTTTTCGGCGATACCCAGCAGCTTGTCCCGCAAGCCCTCGGAAATATTGCCGTTCACTTCGGCGGCCATAGGACGGCCCCTGCTGGTGATGTGGGGAAGCGGTTACTTTTGGGCGTAACGCTTCCTGAAGCGCTCAACCCGGCCTTCCGTATCCACGATTTTCTGGGTGCCGGTGTAAAACGGGTGGCAGTTGGAGCAAATCTCCACCTTGATGCTCTCCTGGGTGGAACGCGTCGTAAATTCATTGCCACAAGCACAATGCACCTGCGATTCCTTATAGTCCGGGTGAATACCCTCTTTCATGACGTTCCTGCTCTCTAACAACTGGCGACACCGCCCAATAAAAAGAAACATGGGATTGTAGCACATGTGTGCATGCCAATCTACACCGGAATCTGCCTTATGACGACTTGAATTGCCGGCTGGAAAAACCGTCGTCATCCAGCATCACGTAGGTGAAGTGCTGGATCCAGTCGCCCAGGTTGGCATAAAAGCAGTCGCGGCCAGCGACCGTATCACAGGTAAACTCCGGCTGATGGCA
>CBDUXI010000092.1:0-8029 GCA_965371175.1 uncultured bacterium | reverse complement strand
GACGGCCGCGGCGCTGGGGGTGGCAGGCGGCGTGCCGTACGTGGCGTTGGTGCTGGTGGGCTGGTGGATACCTCACCGCCGCGCCATCTTTATCCTGGCCGGTATCGCCGCTGTATTCACGCTGTCGGGCTATGCATTTTCGCCTGTGGGCGGCGTTTACTGGGTGGTGGTCACCAACCGTGCCTATGCCCTGTTTGCCATCGCCATCACCGCCATCATCCTGAACCACGCCCGGCGCACGCAGGATCAACTGGAGGACCACCGCGCCCTGCTGGAAGATGAAGTTGCGGACCGCATCCAGGCGTTATCCGAAAGCGAGGGCCGGCTGGCAAGCGCCCAGCGCATCGCCCAACTGGGCCACTGGTCCTGGGATGCCGATCGGGACGACACGTTCTGCTCCACCGAGGCGCTGCGGATCTGCGGTCTTGACCATTCAACCGAAAACAAAGGCTTTGCCGGACTGCTTGAGCGGGTGCACCCGGACGACCGCAAGGAATTCAAACACCTCGTCACCCAGGCGATTGCCACCAACAAGCCGTTTTCCTTCGAGCACCGCATCGTCCGGCCAGATGGCGAGGAGCGGATGGTGCGGCAACAGGGAGAAATGGCCGAAAACGGGCGGGTGGAAGGCACCGTGCTGGATATTACCGACCGCCTTCAGGCCGAGCACAAACGTAACCACACCCGCAAGCTGGAATCCCTGGGGGGCCTTGCCGGGGGCATCGCCCACAGCCTGAACAACCTGCTGCACCCGATGCTTACGCTCACCCAGATGACCCTGGATGATGCACCGAAAGGGAGCGATGCCCACGAAAACCTGAGCCGGGTTATCCAGGCGGGGAAACGGGCCGAAAACCTAGCCAGTCGCATCCTCGATTTCAGCCACCGGGATGAGCCGCAGATGGCCCGTGTGGAACTGCATCAGGTGGTTACCCGGGCGCTGGCCCTGCTCTACCCCACCGTGCCCAGCTCGGTGTCGCTGGTCGAGCGCATCGACCGCCAAAGCGGATTCGTGCTGGCCGACCCCACCCAGATCGAAAGTGCATTCATGAACCTGATCTCCAACGCCGTGGATGTCTTTGACGGCCAGACCGGGAAGATCGAAGTATCGCTGGGCCGGGCCCCCGGTACAAATGGCGACGGTCCCTACCTGCGCCTTGCGGTAAAGGACGACGGGGCGGGCATGGACGAAGCCGTCCGCGAGAAAATATTCGACCCGTTTTTTACCACCAAAAAGGTGGGGACGGGCACCGGTCTGGGTCTGTCCACGGCCTACGGCATCATCACCCGCCACAACGGCCACATGAATGTGGACAGCGCACCGGGCAAAGGCACCACGGTCGAAATTCTGCTGCCCCTGGAGACCACCTCGAAAACACAAAAACGGGTATTAAAGTAGGAGTTCCCCCCATGGCCGCCATTCTGATTATCGACGATGAAGATCTGGTGCGCTACTCGTTGCGCAAGGTGCTCAGCCCTCTGGGGCACGAAATCACCGAGGCCGAAAACGGTGCCGAAGGGCTGGCCCTGATCGATCAGCAGCCGTTCGATCTGGTCATCACCGATATCATCATGCCCGAAAAAGAGGGGATCGAAACGATCACCGAACTGCACCGCACCCACCCGAACCTGAAAATTATCGCCATCTCCGGCGGCGGCCGCACCGGCAAAAAAGACTACCTGCGCATGGCCCAACGCCTGGGAGCCAGTCACGCCCTGACCAAGCCGTTCGGGGCCGAGGACTTGATCGAGGCGGTGAACGACTGTTTGCAGGCGGGGGAAGCCCCCCCCTGACGCACCCGACAGGCATTTTCTGCCTGTTCCCGCTCACCCGAACCCCACCGGCCCCTTCGGGCCGTTTGCCCCCGCCTTGCCACGCCCTCATCCCGGCGCTACCTTTGAAGTAGATAGAACTGGAGGTGCCCCATGAAGATTCTTCTCGCCACCGACTGCACGGCGACCGGTCGCCGTTTGTGTGAGTTTACCGGGGCGTTGCCGGGCCTTGGGAAACCCACCGTGTTTCTGACCCATGTGAACATTCCCCTGCCGGAACCCACCTTGCCGTTTCCCACCGTATTTTCCGAATCCGACCTGCTCATGCGCGAGCAGATCGAAAAGGAGCACGAGGGGCTGGCGTCCGATATTCTGCACGAAGACCGCAGGCATCTGCCCGGTAACTGGGATGTGAAAATCGTCTACCGCCAAGGGCATCCGGTGGCGGAAATTCTAAACGCCATTCAGGCCCACAAGGTGGATCTGGTCGTCATGGGCGCACGCGGGGAAGAGGCCGACTTTCCCGGCCTGGGGAGCGTCAGCCAGAAAATCTCGCGCTACGCCACCTGCCCGGTGCTGGTGGTGCGCGAAGGCGGCCATGTGCCGCCCAAATCGGTGCTGGTGGCGCTGGATATGCCCGAAAAAGAAGGGCAGAAAATGCCGGTGATCGATCTGCTGGCATCCGCCCCGTGGCTGCACAAAACCAAAATCACCCTCACCCACGTGGTGGAAGACCGCTACCTGACAGAAAGCCGGGTGGCCGCCTCGCAGTTTTCCGGAAGCGGCGCTTATCTGGACCGGCTGCACAGCAGCCTGATCCACAGTGGGCAGGCGTTTCTGGATGAACAAGCAAAAGTACTTGCGGGGCACAAAATCAAGACCCACACGCTGGTTTTGGAGGGCGACCCCGCCTATGCGCTGGAAACGGAAGCGAAAACGGGGACGTACGATCTGCTGGTGGTGGGCTCCACCGGTCGCCACGGGCTGGCCCGCTTTTTGATGGGCAGCACGTCCCTTAAAGTGGTGAAACGGGCCGCCACGTCGGTACTGGTGGTGCGGAAATAATTTAGATAACGCGCCCTGCCGGGGCGCAGATGAGTTCGGGGGTGGCCCCCGGGTGGGGGGGCCGGTGGTTTGGGGTTACCCCTCTTCTTCCTTGGGCATGGTCAGGTACAGGCGCATCTGGTCCATGAGCATGGTGGCGTGCTTGGGATCGCGCATGTTGAGTTGCATTTCGTTGATCACCTTCACGCCGAAGCCGTTGAACCAATCAAGCCAGCAGGTGTTGCAGATCCGCCGTTTGAGCTCATCGCCAATCGGGCCGCCGTAGGTCATTCCGGCGATCACTTCTTTGTCTTCCTTGCACTTGCAGCAATTCACTGTAGCCATACCGATTTTTTGCCTTTTTTTCCTGCCGTTTATGCCCGCCTGCGGGAAAACCCGCCGCGAACCGCGAATTAGCATAAGCCCGCCTCCCCCGACTTGTCCACGAAAACGCCTGCGGGCAGTTGAAGCGAAGGCTGTCAGAAAGGTACAGTGGGCGGATATTCGCGCCTCCCATCCCTCAGGGTCTGCCATTGATCACCCGTCTTTTAAAGATTTTCGCCGAAACCCTGCGGGATATTCTGCCCATCATCCTGGTGATTGCGTTCTTTCAACTGGCGATTCTGAAGCAGCCGTTCCCCAATCTGCCGCAGGTGGTGGGCGGCATGATTCTGGTGGTCTTCGGCCTGCTGCTGTTTACCCAGGGGCTTAAGCTGGGGCTGTTCCCGCTGGGCGAGTCGCTGGCGTTCCAGTTTGCAAAACGAGGCAGCCTGTTCTGGGTGATGCTGTTCGGCTTTACCATCGGCTACGCCACCACCATAGCCGAACCCGCGCTGCTGGCCGTGGCCGAAAAGGCCGAGCAGATATCAGACGGCCACCTGAGCGCGTTCATGCTGCGTAGCGTGGTGGCCCTGGCCGTGGGCATCGCCATTTCGCTGGGGGTGCTGCGTATTATTCTAGGGCACCCGATTCACTATTACATCATCGGCGGCTACGCCGTGATTGTGGTGGTGACCTTCTTTGCCCCGCAAGAGGTGATTGGCCTGGCCTACGACTCCGGCGGCGTGACCACCAGCACGATCACGGTACCGCTGGTGGCCGCGCTGGGGGTGGGGCTGGCCTCATCCATCAAGGGGCGAAATCCGTTGATCGACGGCTTTGGCCTGATCGCTTTTGCCTCGCTGACCCCCATTCTGGCAGTCATGCTGTACGGCATCTGGGTGTATTAGAGGCGTGCTAACACCTATGGCAATCAGTATATGAACGACCTGCTGATGTACACCCTGGAAGGGCTTGTCTCCACCACCCGCGACGTGCTGCCGGTGATACTGGTCATTGGCTGTTTCCAGTTTTTGTTTTTCCGCAAGCCGCTGGAAAACCCGGGCAAGGTCATCCCCGGACTGATCTTTGTGATTATCGGCTTGTATCTATTTGTAGAAGGCCTGTCCGTGGGGCTGTTCCCCCTGGGCGAAACCATGGCCATGCAGTTTTCCGAGCCGGAACATCTGCCGTGGGTGTTCGCCTTCGCCTTTCTGCTGGGATACGCCACCACGATGGCAGAACCGGCCCTGATCGCCGTGGCCATGGAGGCCAGCGAGATCACCTCGGGCGGCATCAAACAGTGGGCCTTGAGAAACGCCGTGGCGGTGGGCGTGGCTTCGGGCATCACCGTGGGGGTATACCGCATCGTGGTGGGCGACCCGCTGCACTGGTACATCATTTGCTGCTATCTGGTGGTCATCATCCAGACCCGCTATGCCCCCAAAGAGATCATCGCCCTGGCGTACGACTCGGGCGGAGTGAGCACCAGCACGGTGACGGTACCACTGGTGACCGCCCTGGGGATCGGCCTTGCCGCCAACATCCCCGGTCGCAACCCCCTGTTGGACGGCTTTGGCCTGATCGCCTTTGCCTGCCTTTTTCCCATGATTACGGTCATGGCGTACGCAACCCTGGCCCGGCGCTGGAGCCGTCGGACCGGCACGACTGACAACCCTGTCTCTAACGAGGAGTCCTGACCATGGAATTTGCTGCGATATTCGCGATGGTTCCCGCAAAAAACGAACCCGCTGTCATCGCCGCCGCCCGCAAGGAGGGGGCCACCGGCGTGAGTATTTTAAACACCCGCGGCGAAGGTGTGGAAGACAAGCGCACGTTCTTTGGCCTGCAACTAGATTCACCGTATAACTGCATGATTTTTCTGGTAAATCGCATGCGTACGCCCAAGATAATGAAAGCCATCGAAGAAGCCGGAGAGATGAAAAAAGACGGCAACGGCCTGTGCTTTTCCATGCCGGTGGATCAGGTGAACGGACTGAACAAGCAGTTAAAAGTGTTGATGGAAGAGGTCAAAGAGGATTATTTCTAAGGGGGTGGTTTGCCCCTGTGTAACGTGAAGGGAGAGGAAGTGAGCAAGAAACAAAAGGTCCGGGACATCATGGTCCGGGACGTGGCCACGGTGGACGGCATCGCCACCGTGCATGAGGCCCTGCGCATCATGCGGGAAAAGGGTATCAAAAGCCTGCTGGTGAATCGCCGGAACGACCAGGACGCCTACGGCATCGTGACCCTGTACGACATCGTCAATAAGGTCATCACCCAGGAGCGCCCGCTCGACATGACCAACGTGTTCGAAATCATGAGCAAGCCGCTCATTACGGTTTCGGAAGGGTTGCAGGTGAAGTACGCGGCCCGGCTGATGAGCCAGTTTGACGTCAAGCGCGCGGTGGTGTTTGAAAAAGGCGAACTGACCGGCATCATCTCCATGCAGGACATCGTCTACGGCATGCTGGACGATATGGAGGAGTAGCCCCCGCTATGCACGCACCATGACGCCAAGCCATTCCTCCCCGACTCTGCGTTCGTGGGAGTGGGGAGTGAGGTCGAGCGAGGCGACCGTGAACAGCCCTTCAAACAGTTCCCGCACCGCTTCCGGATGGGTGGTAAACGGCGGCCCGCCTTCCCCCTTGCAGCTATAGAACAGCCCCACCAGCCGCCCGCCGGGTTTTAGCAGGCGGTGCATGGCGGCCACATACTCCGGGCGTCTGTGCGGGTGGATGGCGCAAAAGCAGGTCTGCTCCAGCACCAGATCAAACGTCCCGCTCAGGCGATCCGGGGGAGCCAGCACGTCGGCGCATACCAGTTCGGGCGCAGGGCCCGCGCCGTTCACCCGTTTTTTTACTTCGGCCAGCGCCTCCGGGGCAAAGTCGATACCGGTTACCGTGTAGCCCAGTTCGGCCAGCCAGGTCACCTCCCAGCCCCGGCCGCAGCCGGGTACCGCCACCGCACACGGGGCGATTGTCCCCTCTGCGTGCAACTGCACGAACGGGGGGGAGACTTCTCCCAGATCCCACCCGGTATCGCCCGACTGGTAGCGCCCACCCCACCAGGGGGCGGTAAGTAGCGGTTCCGTCACGGGTTGACGACCGGTTTCCACCAGCCGCCCACCAGTTCCTGAAAGTGCGGATGGTCGTATACCGGTTCAAAGTCCGGGTCCGACACGGCAGATCTGGCCCCGGCGGGGTACGCTGCGAGCGATGTTTCAAACAGTTCCAGCCCGGTGTCGATCTCTCCCGTAATCAGCATGAACGCCGCATGGTGATACTGCACCAGCCCCCGCTTTTTTGCCTGAGGCAGGGCGCCGTCCAGCTCTTTTTGTGCCGCCTCTTTTTCTCCCAGCTGCAGCAGCACAAGGCTCAGCGAACTGTGAAACTCCGGGGCGCGGCCTTCCAGCCGGATGGCCTCTTCAAACCCGGCCTTTGCCTCCTGAAAACGACGCTCCCGGTAGTGGATGGAGGCGATTTCCGCCACGGTAATCGGGTCGTTCGGCACCAGCTCGTTCGATTTCTGATACGCCTCCAGGGCTTCTTCGTATCGTTCCAGCCGGGTCAGGGCCACCCCCAGGTTGCCCCATACCACTCCGTCTTTCGGGTTGATCTCCAGCGCCTTTTCAAAGGCGGCCTGGGCCTCGTCGTACCGGTCCTGCCCCAGGGCCTCGATCCCCTGATCATTATAAAAGCCGCCCTCGCCGCCGCCGCCCTGGCAACCGGTCAGAAAAAGCAGCCCCACCAGCCCGAACACCTGTTTCACATTCACCGCAAATCCCTTTCAATCATTCCCGCCCCATGCATGGTTTACAGACACTATTGAACCAGAATTCGTGAACTCAAACCGCCATCTCTTGCCAAAATGGCTCGCATTCAGGCAGGTGAGTCCGAAAAAAAAGACCCATTATGTACTCATTTAACGTCGCTTAGGCCTTAAGTCTCCACGCAAAAGGGCCGAAAATGTACAGGTAGATTCCCTTTGGAATGCGTGGAGAGAGCGGATACCCGAATGTCAAATAATTACACCACCGTTTCCGAAAACGCGAAACGCCTGCTGCAAAAGAACCAGTATGACAAGGCGTTGAAGCTGTGGGAAGACTTCCTGCTGAACGCGAACGATAACGATGCGGCCAATGCGCTCAATAACCTGGGGGATATTTGCGCCCGGCAGAAAAACACAGTCATTGCGATTGATCACTACCTGAAGGCGTCCCACGCCTTCGAGAAGGCCGGTTTTCCGCTGAAGGCGATCGCCGCGCTCAAAAAGATTGTCAAGATGGACCCCAACCGGGCAGAGGTTTACCTGCGGCTGGGGGACCTGAACGCCCGCCGCGACATGGTGGGGAACGCCGTCGAGGCCTACCTGAAAGTCGCCAAGCTCATGGTGGACCAGGGCATCAAGGCCGAAGCCCTGAGCATGATCAAAAAAATCTGCATTCTGGACCCGGTCAACACCCGGCACCGTCTGCAGCTTGCGGCGGAACTGTTTGAACTCGGCTTTTCCGAACAGGCCGTCGAAGAGACCATCAACGCGGTGGATTTGTTTCTTGCCAAGGGCAACCTGGAAGATGCCGAGCGCTACTGCCGCCATCTGCTGGACCTGAACCCGGATAACAAGGAAGCCCAGAACCGGCTGGAACGCATCGCCAACTGGTCTGCGGAATCGCAGACTGGCGGGCAGTTCAATCCCAACGCATCGGTGGAAGAGTTGTTCGCGGAACTGGACGGCCACATGAGTGGAGACGCCCCGGCCGCCGCCCCCACGGCCCCGGAAGACTCCGCGCCAGCGGTCGATCCATTTGCAGACGAGGCCGCCCCGGCCGCCGATCCATTTGCGGACGAGGCCGCCCCGGCCGCCGACCCGTTTGCGGACGAGGCCGCCCCGG
>CBDUXI010000091.1:0-8239 GCA_965371175.1 uncultured bacterium | reverse complement strand
CCGGAATCAATCCGGGTGGGCCGGAATCAATCCGGGTGGGCCGGAATCAATCCGGTGTGCGGATCACGCCGATGCCGAAGCCGCACTGGGCGGGATCGTTCACGAACTCTTTCACCTCGTTGCCGCCTTTCACTTTTTTCCAGAAGTGCTGCACCTGATTGGTGGGCAACGGCTGGTCGTCCACAATGTCGTGAAAGGCAATCAGCCCACCGGGGCGGACGAACTGCCGGTAGTTTTCGTAATCCAGCGCCACACCGTCTTCGGTGTGATCGCCGTCGATGAACAGAAAATCCACCGATCGACCGTTCAGGCTGTTTTTTACGGTTTCCACAAACGCCGGGTCGTGGGAGTCGCCCACCAGCACATCCACCTTGCACGGGTTGCCCGGCGGCGGGAACGCTTTTACCAGATCGGTAAAGCCGCGCTTGTCTAAAATGTCGCAGGTAATCAGCCGTTCGCTGGCCAGATGCGCCCAGATGAGGGCGGTGCCGCCGCGGGCGGTGCCGATTTCCAGAATGGTTTTGGGCTTCAGTGCCGCCACTTCGTTGGCCAGCGCCATGATTTCGGACTGGATTTGCAGGGAGCGCACCCGATACCAGCCGTCGGAACCCAGCTTGATGGCCCGCGCCACCAGTCGCTCCAGCGACGGCTTTTCGGCATGCAGTTCGCCCAGCAGTTGAAACGCCTTGCGCCGGTTAAACGGGGCGCGCAAGTTGCGGGAAAGCACCTGAAGAGGACTGACCATGGGAAATACCGGAAGCGCGAGAAAATAGAAAAAACTGTCAATACCGCAGGCAGCATGATACACCATACGTCCTGTGAACGGACACGGTGCTCAAGAGGAAGAACCCACGCCAAAAGGCCGTAAACAAGAAGGCCGTAAACAAGAAGGCCGTAAACAAGAAGGCCGTAAACAGGACGAACGCTTTGCCGTTGTCATCGTGCACCGAAACGGTGCCGGACCGCTGCTGAACACCCTGAATGCCCTGTCCAAGGCGATGGATCCGAACCGGGACCGGGTGTTTCTGGTGGATAACGGCAGCACCGACGATTCCCTGAAGCAGGTGCGGGCGGCCTACCCGCAGGTGACGGTCATGGAAAACGGCTGCAACATGGGGTATGCCCGCGCGGTGAATGTGGCCGTGCCCGAATCCCGCTCCCGTTTTGTGCTGGTGCTCAACAACGATGCGTTTGTGCCGCCGGAGGCGCTGGATCAATTTGAAGCGGTGTTTGACGCACAGCCCAAAGTGGCCGTGGTGGGGCCGCAACTGGTATCGGAGGCGGGGGCGCCACAGCGCTCTTTTGGCCATCAGCCCACGGTGGGCGGGGAGTGCGCCCGCCTGTTCCAGCAAGGCCGTCCCGATCCGCCTGCCGATCCGGTGGCCGATGTGGACTGGATCAGCGGCGCGTGCATGGCCGTGCGCAGGCAGGCCATCGACAAAGCCGGCAGCATCGACAGTGATTTCTTTTTTTACTTTGAAGACATGGAATGGTGCATTCGCCTGCGAAAACACGGCTGGCGGGTCGTGCTGAACCGGGAAATCCGTGTCACCCACATCATGGGCAGCAGCACCCGCCCCCTGCGCCGGGGCGCCCAGATCGAAATGCTACGCTCCCGCCTGCGTTTTTACCGCAAGGTATTTGGCCCGGCCACCGCCTTTGGCATCGGCACGGTGCGCTTTGTGCGGCTGTGCATCAACACGGTGTCGTACCTGCTGTTGACCGTCTGCACGTTGGGGCTTGCCCGCAAAGTGCGCGGCAAACTGCTGGTATACGGCACCCTGCTTGTCTGGTGGCTGCTGGGCAAGCCCGAATCGTGGGGGTTGCCGGACCGTTACCCGGCGGGGCGCAAACGCTCCGGGTAAGGGCGGTGTTCCCGTTGGCGGTTCCCCTGCGGGACCGGTATACTTCTCCCGGCTGCACGGGACATCCCCTAAACCCCGCCCTGCATGGGCCACGCACAATGCCACCATGAGAGAAAAAGCCCGCATTCTTCACTATCTGAACGCCCGCGCCATCCGGGCGGCGGCGTTCTCCGCCCTGTGCCGGTTTCCGCCCGTCCGCAAGTACTTCAACTACTACCAGCGTGCGGAATGCTTTGAAAATGCGGCTGTACCCGGCTCGATACAAACCGTGACGCTGTACCCGGTGCGGGACGACGGCATGGTTTTCAGCGAAAAAGAGCGCCAAAAGCTGCCGCAAACAGAGCGGGACAATCTGGATAACCTGAAGCTGACCTACAAGATGGCCCGGACGAACAACGTGACCATTCTGGGCAGTTCCGGCGTTGTCCTCAGGGGCGACCACGCCCTGTATCTGGACGCCACCCGCAAAAAAATGCACCCCAACTGGGTGGTGGCCCGCCCGTTAAAGACGCGTTCGGGGGACGATGGCGTCACCTACATCAACCTGCTGGGGGTGCGCAAAGGCCACCGGCACTTCGCCCACTTTTTCTGGGACACCCTGGTGCCGACCATGGTCTACCTGAAGAACTGGCACGACCCAAAGGAAAAGGTGACGTTTCTGGTGCGCGCGGATCAGTCGGTGATCCAGAAAGACGCGTTCCGGTTTCTGTCCGAGGATTACGGGGTGACGTTTCAGGTGCTGCACGCAGATGAAAAAATCGACTGTGCAAAGTCGATTTACCTGGCCTACCAGAACCCGAACCACGGGGTGGACAACGTGCTGGCGCGGGAATACATGATCGCCGTGCGCGACCTGTTTCTGGACCATTACGGTGTCAAACTGCATGCCTCCGGCGGCGGAAAAAAGCTGTACATTTCCCGCGGGGATGCCACCTTGCGGCGGGTGAAGAACGAAAAAGAGGTGCTGGCGCTACTTGAGCCGCTAGGCTTTGAAGGGCAGATGATCAGCCACCTGCCGTTCCCGGAGCAGGCGGCGCTGTTTGCCAGTGCAGACGTGATCGTCGCCCCCCACGGGGCGGCCCTGGCCAACTTGATGTTCTGCCGCCCCGGCACCCAGGTGCTGGAAGTGTTTCCGGCCAACTACTTTGATGACGGTTTTATTCGTCTGAGCAAGGCCATGGAGTTGCAAAACCGCTTTCTGGTGGCAGGCCCGGGGGACCGGGTCAAACTCGGGTACGATTTTGATCTGGATGACCTGGAGCGCGAAGTGAGCGAAATGCTGCACGCGGCGGCGGCTTCCACCGTGGCGGAAGCCGCCGCAAGGTAATGGCGAGGTCAAAAGGAGGAGTTGCGATGTACGGTTTGAAAAAACGCATTCTGGTGACCGGCGGTGCGGGGCTTATCGGGTGATTGAAACCAAAGATCAGACGCGCTCCCTCGAGTTTCCGGTCACCAGCCGTTCCCCGTTCCGGCACGGTGCCGTTTCGCCACTGTTGCATGCCCGCCGAGCGGCCCTGGCCTCCGGATTCAGCCCGTTCCGGAATCTCAGTAAATTCGTGACCAAGCTGTGGCACCGAAGGCTGGAGATGCCCATGCGTGGCAACTTTGGTGTCGTGCTCGACGGGCAGGTTCGCTGGGTGCCCATCACCACCCGCAACGGGCACATTGAAACAGTCTTCACCTGGCCCATTGATGCGTATGAACCGGCGGTGCGCGCGCTGATAGACACCTTCCTGCCGCGGAACGGCGTATTTTTCGATATCGGGGCCAACTGGGGCTACTACACGACTTTTGCGGCAAGCCGTCCGGGGTTTACCGGTCAGATTGTCTCGTTCGAGCCGTTTCCGCCGACCTACCGGGACCTGGCGCATGTGCTGGACCGGGCGGATCTTGGCGCGCGGGTCAAGGCCATGAACATGGCCCTGTCTGACCGGGACGGGGAGGTGCAGATGGCCATTCCGCACCATACCGGGCATGCCCAGGCGCAGGTGGGTGGAGAAGGTGTCGGGGAGTCGGTCGCCGCCCGCCGTCTGGACGGGCTGGATCTGCCGCCGCCCGATCTGATCAAGGTGGATGTGGAGGGGCACGAACTGTCTGCCCTGAGCGGGGCGAAAAAGGTACTGACCCAACACCGACCCGTGGTGGTGCTGGAAAACTTTGTGTTGCCGGACAGCCCCGAAACCACCCTGGAACCACTGCGGTATCTGGAAACGCTAGGATACCGGATTTTCCTGCCCCGACTGATGGCGACGGAAGGGCCGGACAGCATTCTGCGGCTGGATGCATGCGAAGTGGCGGCGCGGATGGATCACCCGGAGGTGGTGGATGTCTGCGCCATTCACCCCGACAAGCTTCCGCAAGGTCATTGAGTAACCGTTGACCGGAACCGCCCCCACGCACATCGTTTTTGTCCACAGCACCAGCCGGTACGACGGCGACTCCCTGCGCACCCGGCCGCTGGGCGGGGCCGAAAGCGCCACCATACAACTGGCCGAGGCGTTGGCGGCCCGGGGGCATCGGGTGACCGTGCTGACCGGTACGAACCAATCCGCAGAGATAAACGGCGTGTCGTGGCTGCCGGTAGCGGATGCCGGAAAGGTAACGGCGGACCTGGCCATTGCCAACAGCGTGGCCACCGACCTGCATTTTGTGCAGGCAAAAAGGCGGGTGGTATGGATTCACAACACCCGTGCCTTCGACCGGTTTTTGCGTAAAGGCGGGGCGCTGGCTACCTTTCGCTACCTGCCCGCCGCCGTGGTGCTGGGGGCATACCACGCATCGAAAGTCAGCCTCATGATTCCGTACCGGCGGCGGGTGACGATTCCGCTTTCGGTGGGGGAACCGTTTATTTCGGCACCTGTCGCCGAGGCGGTGCCGCCCCCCCGCGCCATCCATTTTTCCCAGCCCCATCGGGATGCGGAGAATCTGATCCGCATCTGGACCCGGCACATCCACCCCCACGCCCCGGAGGCCGAATTCCACGTCTTTTGCGGCGATTGGCGACCGGAAGGCGTCGCCGTGGACGATCTGCCCGCACACGGCGTGGTGCTGCGCGAACGGCTGCCCAAGGAGCAGTTGGTCAAAGAGATGCGGCAGGCGCGGGTGATGCTGTATCGCGGCTACAGGGACGAAACGTTTTGCCTGGCCGCCGCCGAATCCATTGCCATGGGGCTGCCGGTGGTGACCGCCGGGATCGGCTCGCTAACCGAGCGGGTGCGCCACGGCGAAACCGGCCTGATCGCGCAGGAAGATGCAGAATTTGCCGCAGCCGCCGTGGGGGTGTTGACCGATGACACCCTGTGGGCGCACCTGCACAAGGGCGGCCTTGCCACCCGCACGGAAGGCGGCTGGGATGCAGTGGCCGCCCGCTGGGAAGCGGCGTTTTTGGGGGGGTAACTCCCGGTCGGCGGGGCTACGGTTTATCGTGCGCTTCCGGGGGAAAAAACGCGTCCAGCCGGGACGGATGGATGGCGACCAGGTCCTGCCCTGTCAAAGTCAGCGGGCGCATGGCAACCGGCATCGGCAACAGGGAAAACGGCGCCTCGCCTGTGGTTTCGGGCGGCAGGGTCAGGGAGTAGACCTTGTTGCCGTGGATGGATAGGCGCCACGCCATCTGGTACAGCACGTACCCTTCTCCCACAAGCACCTGCAACGGTTCCATGGTGGGGGCCAGGTTCGGGGCAAACCAGTTTTCAAACACGACGATGGGGCGGGCGCGCTTTAACACCCCCAATGCGCCACGCAACACATTGGCTTCGTGTCCTTCCACGTCGATCTTGATCAGGTCCGGGTCGGGCAGCTTCAGACTGTCCAGCGTGACCACCTGCATGGGCACACCACGCTTTTCTGATTCGACAATCTGGGTCATGCCACTGAACAGGGTGCGTTTTACCCGTACGGTTCCGGGGGCGTCCGACAGGCCGGTCTGATGGCAGGTGACGCGGTTTTCGGTGTCCAGCGCCCGGACCACGCCGCTCAAATCCTGAAAGGTGGAGGGCGAAATCTCAAAAGTGTGTATCTTCCCCTCAAACCGGGGGTCAGAGAGCAGAAAGGAAACGTAATGGCCCCAGTTCGAGCCGATGTCGAAGACCACGGAAAGGCGGGGGACCACCCGGTCCAGGAAGGCGGCCACGGCGGGTTCGTACGGGTGCTGTTCGCCCGGTCGGGGAAGCAGCAGAAACTGGGGGTTGGCAAGGCCGACCCGGATGGGCACATCCCCTTTCAGCCCGGATACGGTGATCTGTCCGTAAATGGGCAGGCGCAGCACCACAAACAGCAGACGGTAAAAGGAGATGTACAGTTTTCTCAGGATCCGGGGCAGTCCCCGGAGTTTGTGCCGGGTGCCCCACAGGAGGGGCCTTGCCAGCAGGGGAACATGGGTCAGGGTGGTCGGGGACCTGAGGGTCGCAGTCCAGTACAACTCCCGCTCACTTTGGGGCGTGGACGGCTCCCTGGCCATTTCGGTCTTACTCATCCACCTGCACCACACCGATGCCGAACCCCACCTGATCGCGGTTTTCGATCAGTTCCTCGGTTTTCAGCCCTTTTTTGACGCGTTTCCAGAAGTGCTGCACCTCGTTGCCCGCCTCGCTCTGGTTTTCGGCAATGTCGTGAAAGGCGATCAGGCCGCCCTTTTTCACCAGGTGCCTGTAGTTTTCATAATCGGCCTCGACCCCCGCTTCCCGGTGGTCGCCATCAATGAACAAAAAATCGACCTGCTGACCGGCCAGTTCCTTCTCTACCCGCCCGGCAAACTCGGCGCTGTGGGAGTCGCCGGTCATGAGGGTGACCCGGCAGGCGGAGGCAGGGGGCGGAAAACGCCGGATCAGTTCGCCTCTGGGGCCCATGGGATTGATATCGCAGGTAATCAACCTGTCTGTTGCAAGGTTGGCCCAGATGAGCGCGGTGCCGCCCTCGGAGGTGCCGATCTCCAGGATGGTGCGCGGGTTCAGTTTGGCCACCCGCTCAGCCAGAGCGGTGATCTCGGACTGGATCTGGATGGTCTTTACCCGGAACCGCCCTTTGGTGCCGAAGTTCATGGCCCACCGGGCCATTTCGTCCAGGGGCCGCACCTTGCTGTGGAAGTCGGCGATACGCCGGAATGCATGGCGTCGGTTGAGGGGGATTCTGAGCCAGCGCCCGAATTCTCTGATAGCTGTCTTCATACGCGCTTCCTGACAAGTGCCGCCGCCGGGGGCAGCCGCCGGGGAAAAAGTAAAAAATTCAAGCTGAAACGGGGATTTATCCTTGGGTTGGGCGCGTTGTTTCCCCGATATGACTAAGCTATGATTTTTGTCCTTGAGTTCAAGCGATGTGGGTCTGGCCGGAAGACCGCACCGGATCGGGTCATGATACTGAACGGGCGGGCGGGGGGCAAAGTTTGTTTGGGGGAGTGGAGTCTGCATGCCGTGACCGGAAAAATCGTAACCAGCCTGACCGTGGCCGCCTGCGCCCTGATGCTTGTGGCCGGGTGCGGCAACAAGCCGGAACAGGCCGCCCCGGTAGAGGAGCGGGTGAACGTGGAGATCTTCTCCGTGCAACCTGCGCCGTTTACCCAGACCTATCGGGTGACCGCTGCCGCCCGGCCGATCCGGGCCTACCACCTGAGCGCGGAAGTTTCGGGCACGGTGGTGGAAATCAAGGCCGACGTGGGCGATTATGTGGAACAGGGGGTGGTGCTCGCCCGCTTCGACCGGGAGCCGCTCACCCTCATGCGCGACACCCGGAAAGCCGAACTGAAGCGTGCCGCCGTACGGCTGGAACTGGCGCTTAGAGACTACGCCCGCAAGGAGGGGTTGCATAAGCAGGGGTCGATATCCGACTCCATGCTGGACGAGGCGGAACTGGCCGTCACCCTGGCCGAGGCCGATCACCGGCTGGCACAACTGGCCTTGCAAAATGCCGCGCGGGATCTAAGAAACACCGTCATCACCGCTCCGGCGGCAGGTGAGATCACCCGCCGCTTTCCGGAGTTGGGTACGGTGGTCTCTCCCGGTGCGCCGTTGTTTCATCTGGCCCGCACCGATCGGGTGCGCCTGATGGCCGGGCTTTCGGAGCAGCAGGTGGTGCATGTGACGGAAGGGGGAAAAGCCGAAGTACGGTTTGACGCCCTGCCTGACGAGCGGTTTACCGGCGATGTGGTCAGCGTGGGCTCGGTGGATGAACCGGGCACCGCCACGTTCCCGGTGGAGGTGCATCTGGACAACCCGGAACGGCGGATTCGCCCCGGCATGGTGGCCCGGGTGGTATTGCCCGGACGCACGATCCCTGCCGCGCTTTTCGTGCCCGCCGTGGCTCTGCGTAAAGGGGTCGACGGCATCGGGCTGTTTGCCATAGAAAAAGGCCGGGCCGTCCACCGTACCGTCGAGGTGGCG
>CBDUXI010000090.1:0-8471 GCA_965371175.1 uncultured bacterium | reverse complement strand
CTGGCCGTCACGGTGCTGACCAGCCTGGACAAGTCCGACATGGCCGACCTGGGCTTCTCCTGCGATCTCCCGGAACTGGTCACCGCCCGCGCCCGCCGGGCGGTAAAGCTGGGGTGCGACGGGGTGGTGGCCTCCGGTCAGGAGGCCACCATGCTGCGCGGGGCGTTGGGAAAAGGCCCGGTCATCGTCACCCCCGGCATCCGCGATGTGCAAACGGACGACGATCAAAAACGCACCGTGGGGGTGGAGCAGGCGTTTGAAAACGGCGCCGACTACATCGTCATGGGCCGTCCCATCAAAGACGCGGACAATCCCAAAAAAGCGGCGGCAGCCGTGCAGGAGCGCATTGCCCGGCTATTTGCATAGCCGCACCGGCGCACAAAGCGCCCCGATAACTCACTGAGTTTTATTCGTACAACAGGCAGGCGGTCTGGTGGTTTGTGCCCACCTCGATGAGCTTCGGGTCCACCTGTTTGCAGCGGTCCATCACCTCCGGGCAGCGGCTCTGGAAACGGCAGCCGGTGGGCAGGTTGATGGGGGACGGCAGGTCGCCAGTCAGTAGCTGACGCTCCCTCTTGACCGTGGGATCGGGGATCGGCACCGCCGCAAGCAGCGCCTTGGTGTACGGGTGTTTGGGGCTGTCGTACACTTCCCTCACGCCGCCCAGTTCCACAATCCGGCCCAGATACATCACCGCCACCCGGTTGGAAATATGCCGCACCATATTCAGGTCGTGGGCGATAAACAGGATGGACAGGCCGTATTCCTCTTTTAAATCCTGGAGCAGGTTCACCACCTGGGCCTGAATCGATACGTCCAGGGACGAGACCGGCTCGTCGGCCACGATCAGTTTGGGAGCCAGCATCAGGGCGCGGGCAATGCTGATGCGTTGCCGCTGGCCGCCGGAAAACTCGTGGGGGTAGCGCTCCAGCACGTCCTCGTTCAACCCCACCTGGGCGATGATTTTTTTTACCCGTGCCGCACGGGCTTCCCGGTCGCCGATCTGATGCACCACCAGCGGCTCTTCCAGAATCGTGCCGATACGCATACGCGGGTTCAACGAGGCGTACGGGTCCTGGAACACCACCTGCATTTCGCGCCGGAGTTGCTTCATGCGTTTGCTGTTCGCGGCAAATACATCCTCGCCGTTAAAGCGCACGCTGCCCGACGTGGGCGACAAGAGCCGCAGGATCAGGCGACCGGTGGTGGACTTGCCACAGCCGGATTCCCCCACCAGCGACAGCACCTCACCCGCTGCGATGGAAAAGGAGACGCCGTCCACCGCGTGCAGCACGTCGTGGCCGCCGAACAGTCCGCCGCCCATGGGGAACTCTTTGACCAGCCCGTCTACCTGCAACAGCGGGGCGCTCATCCGTTTGCCTTCGTGTCCGGGTGCAGAAAACAGCGCGCCTGATGGACGTCTGACAGTGCAATCAAGTCGGGTTCCGGTCCGTCGCAGGCGGGGATCGCCTCGGTGCACCGGTCTTTAAATTTACAGCCGGGTTTCAAATCGGCCAGAGACGGCACGCTGCCGGCAATGGCGGCCAGCCTGCCCCCCGCCTCGCCCACGGCATCCGCCCGGGGCAGGCTGGCCAGCAGCCCACGGGTGTACGGATGACCGGGGTTGGCAAACAGTTCTGTGGTGGGGGCCGACTCCACCACCCGCCCGGCATACATGACCATCACCCGGTCGGCGACTTCGGCAATCACCCCCAGATCGTGGGAGATGAACACCATGCCCATGCCGGTGCGCTCCCGCAGTTCGCCAAGCAGGGCCAGAATCTGGGCCTGAATGGTCACGTCCAGCGCGGTGGTGGGCTCATCGGCAAACAACAGGTCCGGCTCGCAACTAAGCGCCATGGCAATCATGACCCGCTGGCGCATGCCGCCAGACAACTGGTGCGGATATTCGTCCAGACGCCGCTCAGGGGACGGAATACCCACCATGGTCAATAGCTCTATGGTGCGCGCCCTGGCCTCTTTTTTACTTAGCCCCAGGTGCAGCCGCATGCCCTCGCCAATCTGGTTGGCAACGGTAAACACCGGGTTTAAAGCGGTCATCGGTTCCTGAAAGATCATGGCGATGCGCTTGCCCCGCACCTTCCGCATGTCGCGCTCCGGCAGCTTCAGCAGATCTGTGCCGTCAAACAATACTTCGCCTGCGCTAATGCGACCGGGCGGATCGGAAATCAGGCGCATGACCGACAGGGAGGTGACGCTCTTGCCGCAGCCCGACTCGCCCACGATGCCCAGCACCTCGCCTGCCTCCACGGAAAAGCTCACCTGCTCCACGGCCGCCACGCGCCCGGCGTGGGTGGCGAAAGTGGTGGTCAGCCCGCGAACGTCAAGCAGGGGCACCGGGTCAGCCGTTTTTTGCGGGGGTTCGCACTATTGCTGCAATAGTGCCCGGCGTACGGTGGCAAGCAGCGCCTCGGCGTCCCGTCGGGACGGGTCGAGTTCCAGGGCTTTTTGCCACTCGGCCATCGCCAGATCGAGAAAACCGTTGTCGAAATGAATGCGGCCAACCTCCACGTATGGAACCGGAAATTTCGGATTCAGTTCCTTGGCCCGGTCAAACACCAGCAGGGCATCGTCCTTGCGGCCCTGCTTACGCAGGACCGCGCCCACCTTGCAGATCACGTCCACGTACAGGGGCCGAAGGGTCAGGGCATGGCGGTACTCGTACAGGGCGTCCTTCAAGCGGTTGATGCGGACATAATCGTCCCCCAGCGACATGTGACGGTTGGCGATGACGTCCAGCGCGGCGGCCTCATCGCCGCCCTCCAGGTGATCGGCCGCTTGGTGGAAAACGTCCTCCGCTTCCTCATAACGGCCCAGGTCGGTAAAGGCCAGCGACAGGTTGACAGCCGCTTCCGTGTAGCGGGGATTGGCCACCACCGCTTTTTCGTAGCAGCGGACCGCCTCTTCAAACTTGCCGTCCAGGTGATAGATCACCCCCAGACGGTTCTGTACGTCCGGGTAGCCGTCCGGGTGCTCCCGTGCGATCTGCTCGAACAACGGCTGGCAGGCGTGGTACACACCCTTGCGGTAAAACTGTTCCGCGCGCTCAAACAGGTGTTGGGTATCAGAATTCATGGAAGTGCAATCTTGTGTGAATACCCGGCGCGCATCCGGTTTACGGAAAGGCCGCCGTCATGACGCAAAGATGGTAGCACGAAGGGAAGAGACGGTTCAGCAACCGGCGGCGAAATAGGCGTGATAAACGGGGAACCAGCTACGGAAGCGACACAAAAAGCGGGGTCAGGCCTTCTTTTTCAGCTCCATGATGACCTGCTTGGCAATGTCTTTCAGGGTGTCAAACACCCCTTCTCCGGTGGCGGCGGAAGCCTCAAAGAACGGCACCCCTCTGGGGTTCAGCAGACCGTTCATCTCCTCGATGGGCGCCACATCGGGAAGGTCTCTCTTATTGTGCTGCAAGGTAAACGGAATGGTGTCCGGATTGAACCCGTGCTCGGTCAGGTTATCTCTTAAATTCTCCAGACTCTCCACGTTCGCTTCCAGCCGATCCACCTGGGAGTCGGCCACGAACACCACGCCGTCTGCACCCCGCAGGATGAGTTTTCGGCTGGCATCGTAGAACACCTGTCCGGGAACGGTATACAGGTGGAAGCGCACCTTGAACCCCTTGATGCTTCCCAGCGCCAGGGGCAAAAAGTCGAAAAACAGCGTGCGCTCCGTTTCGGTGGCCAGTGAAATCATCTTGCCCCGGTTGTCCGGGTTGGTCTTGGTGAAGATGTAGTTCAGGTTGGTCGTCTTACCGCACAGGCCGGGACCGTAGTAAACGATTTTGCAGTTGATCTCGCGGGATGAGTAATTAATAAATGACATAAGAACTACGCAAACAACTGGTCAATATCATCATCGGAAATTTCGGTAAACGGCGCCATCATCTCCTCAGTGGGCTGTGAATCGCTATCCTCAAACAGCTGGGCAATGGACTGGGCCGTCTTTTTGACCCGCAGCCGCACCAGGCCGATAGAGCTCTGGGTATCGAACAGCACCACCAGGATCGCCCGCCCGCCGACGATGGAAATATGAATGTGCTCCTTCTCCCCCTCGTGGAACACGCCGCCAAACTCTCGCTCCTTGATCAACTCGGCGATGGCCTGCGATGCGGCCACGTTGCTTGCGGTCAAGGCCGCCATGGCGGTGGTATCCACGGTGGAGGCGTCTCCCGTCTGACCCATTAACTGGCCGTTGCGGTCAATCAGGAACACCACCCGCGCCTTCGCCATATGGCGAAACGCCCTGAGTTCGTCTTCGATTAACTGAAGAACATCAGATGTCAGAAAGGTTTGTTCTTCCACGTAAACTCCGTTACCCCTGTCGCTGGCAAAACCGCATCAGCAAGACTGCCGTTATAGCATACCCACCCGACTCCTCCAAGATGCCTTATCGGCAGCCTCGGCAGGAAAGGTAACCGATTTTATCGGGCATGCGCTTGTTTTCTTTCGGTTACTCCCCGCCGTTTTCCGCTGCGGCGACCCCGCCAAAGATTTTCCGTGGATTCAAAATGTTAGCCGGATCCATCGCCTTTTTGATACGCCGCATGACGTCGATACCTGCCGCACCCACTTCAATGGGAAGGTAGTCGGCCTTGGCCAGGCCAATGCCGTGCTCACCGGACACACTGCCGCCCAGTTGAACCACGCCCTCAAACAGCTCGCGCACGGCCTGCATGGCCCTGGTGTAATCGGCCTCATTTTTTTTGTCCACCATCACGTTCACGTGCAGGTTGCCCTCCCCCGCGTGACCAAACGTCACAATGGGCAGATCGTATTTTTGCGCCAGATCATCCACTTGCTTAACCAGATCGGGCAGGCGACTTCTGGGGACCACCACGTCCTCGTTGATTTTGGTGGGCGCCACCTCGTACATGGCCTGGGAAAGCGCCTTACGGGCGGCCCATATTGCCGCCACCTGGCTGGCGTTTTTTGCATGGGTGACCGACAGCGCGCCTTCGTTTTTACATATCTCCAGCAGCCGCTTCGCGTCCCGGTCCGCACCCGTCTCGCTACCATCCACCTCCAGGATCAACAGCGCACGGGCGGCCGCAGGCAGCGCCACCTTGCCGCCTGCACGCACCATATCCAGGCTGCGGTGGTCCATAAATTCGCACGCACGGGGCACCAGGCCGCAGGCAATGGTGCGGGACACGGTGCGGGCGGCGGCATCCACCGAGTCGAATGCGGCCAGCAGGGTGCGTACCGCTTGCGGCTTCGGCAACAGCCGCAAGGTCAGGCCGACAATCACCCCGAGGGTGCCTTCGGTGCCCACCAGCAGTCTGGCCAGGTCGTACCCCACCACCCGCTTGACGGCCCGGGAGGGAGAAAAAACGATCTCGCCGGTGGGCAGCACCGCGTCCACCGCCAGCACATATTCACGGGTGCCGCCGTACTTGACCGAGCGCGGACCGGTGGCGGCGGTGGCGGCGTTGCCACCCAGTGTGCAACTGGCAGAACTGGACGGGTCGGGCGGATAGAACAACCCGATCCTTTCCACCGCCCGGTGCAGGTCGGCGGTGACCACCCCCGGCTCCACCACCGCCACCATATTTTCCTGATCGATTTCCCGTATCCGGTTCATGCGCTCCAGAGACAGGACGACCCCCCCCGCCACCGGCACACTACCTCCCACAAAGCCGGTGCCGGCCCCGCGCGGCACCAGCGGCGTGCGGGTTTCGTTGGCAAAGCGCACCAGCGCCGCTACTTCGTCCACCGTTTCGGGGAACACCACCGCGTCGGGCATGGACATCAGCCGGGTGGCGTCATAGCTGTAGCAAAGCCGTTCCGCACGGCTGGTTTCCACCCGTTCTGCAGGGAGTATCCGGTGCAATGCTTTGGCCAGTTTTTGTGCCATGTCCGTCACCCTAGCAGAGGTCTGTTTTCCCCGTCAAAACACCCGTTCGCCACAAGGGGCGCCCGGACGGCCATCAGCGGATAACACTTGAATAGAATCAGGCAATCGGGGTATAAAGGGTCCCTTGTTTTCATGGAAAATCAGATCATCAAGTATGCTACACAAGGTAGCAACGTCCGGTGCGGCGCACGCCGCCGGAGCGGGGAGGTAACGGTCGATGCGCAGATATAAAACCACGGTAGTCGGAGCGGGAAACGTCGGGTCCACCCTGGCCCAGCGGCTGGTGGAAAAGGAACTGACCGATGTGATCCTGATCGACCGGGTCACCAACCGGGGTGAGGGGAAAACCCTCGACCTGCTCCAGAGCGCACCGATACTCGGCTTCGATACCAAGATCATCGGCACCAGTGAATACGGCCCCACGGAAGGATCGGACATTGTCGTCATCACCGCCGGCTTTCCCAGAAAACCGGGGATGAGCCGGGACGATCTGCTGAAAAGCAACATGGATGTGGTGCAGGAAGTCACCAACAACATCGTCAAATATTCTCCCAACGCCATCATCATCGTGGTCACAAACCCCTTGGACATCATGTGCCATGTGGCGCATCAGGTTTCCGGCTTCCCCAAGAAACGGGTGATCGGCATGGCCGGAATTCTGGATACGGCCCGGTTCCGCACCTTTATCGCCATGGAGTTGCACGTGTCCATGGACAACATCCACGCCTTCGTGCTGGGCGGCCATGGAGATGCCATGGTGCCGGTGCCGCGCTACTCCACTGTGGCCGGTATCCCCATCCCCGAACTGATGTCCCAGGACCGGGTGGATGCCCTGATCGAACGCACAAGAAACGGCGGCGCCGAAATTGTCTCGCTGCTCGAGACCGGCAGCGCCTACTACGCCCCGTCCGCCGCCGCGGTGGAGATGATCGAGGCGATCATGGTGGACAAAAAGAAAATCCTGCCGTGCTCCGCCCTGTGCGAAGGGGAGTACGGCATCAACGGCTCCTTTGTGGGTGTGCCGTGCAAACTGGGCAAGGAAGGCATCGAAGAGATCGTCGATGTGCGTCTGTCCAACCCGGAACTGGAGCAACTGCACCGCAGCGCCGCCCAGGTCAAGGAACAGAGCGACCTGGTCGACAAAATGATGGCGGCACAAAAAGAAGCGCCCAAAAAGGCTGCATCCTGATCCAGGGCCATCACGGGGGACTCCCCCATTTGCACGGCCCGGCATAAATAAAGAGGCGTGCGTTGGAATCCCTGGTCATCGCCGGTAAAAAATTTGCCGCCACCGAATCCGCACCCGTTACCAACCCGTATACCGGCGAGGTCATCGCCCAGGTGCCCCAGGCGGGTGCCGATGCGGTAGCGGCCGCCATTGCCGCCGCCGATAGCGCCTTTGCAACATACCGCCACTGGCCCGCCCACAAAAAAAGCGATCTGCTGTCCGCCATCGCCACCGGCATCGCCACCTGCCGGGAAGAACTGGCCGCCACCATCACGGCCGAGGCGGGCAAGCCCGTCACCCAGTCGTTGGGCGAGGTGGACCGGGCCGTCACCACGTTTTCCATCGCCGCCGAAGAGGCACTGCGTATCGGCGGAGAGGTGATTCCGGGGGATACCACCCCGGCAGGCGACGGGTACACCGCCATCACCCGGCGGGTACCGATCGGGCCCATCAGCGCCATCAGCCCGTTTAACTTTCCGCTCAATCTGGTGGCCCACAAGGTGGCTCCGGCGCTGGCTGCGGGGTGTCCTGTGGTATTGAAGCCGCCGGTGCAAACCCCCCTCACCCCGCTGATGCTGGCCGAAATCGTCACGAAGGCAGGCGCGCCCGACGGCCTGTTTACTGTGCTGCCGTGCGGCGTGGAGGCGGCCCAGCCGCTGATCACCGATCCGCGCATGGCCATGCTGTCGTTTACCGGCAGCGGCACGGTGGGGTGGCATTTGAAAAGTATCGCGGGAAAAAAACGGGTGGCGCTGGAATTGGGTGGTAACGCCGCCTGCATCGTGTGCGAAGGGGTCGACCTGTCCGCCACCGCCGCCCGCATCGCTTTCGGCGCGTTTGCCTACGCAGGGCAGATCTGCATCTCGGTGCAGCGCATTTTTGTGCAGGAATCCGTCTACGACGAATTTGTGGAAAAGCTGGCCGCAGCCACATCAAAGCTGGTATCCGGCGACCCGACCGATCCCGAAACCGTGGCTGGTCCCTTGATCGATACCGCCGCCGCCGACCGGGTCGTGAATTGGGTAGACGAGGCGGTCAAAAATGGCGCAAAAATGCTTGCCGGAGGCGATAGAGATGGCAACGTCATCCGCCCGATCCTGCTTGCCGGGGCCGACCCCAAATTAAAGGTCTGCTGCGAAGAGGTGTTCGGCCCGGTGGCGGTGGTGGCGCCGTTTACCGATTTTGCAGATGCCGTCCGGCAGGTAAACAACTCCCCGTTCGGTCTGCAGGCCGGGGTGTTTACCAACAATCTGTCCGACGCCATGTACGCCCACCGGCATTTGGAAGTGGGCGGCATCGTGGTGGGCGACATCCCCACCCTGCGCTTCGACCATCTGCCGTACGGCGGCGTAAAGGAATCGGG
>CBDUXI010000089.1:0-8792 GCA_965371175.1 uncultured bacterium | reverse complement strand
CCGCCACATAGTTGGCGTCCGCCAGCCACATCAGCCCGCCGGCGATGATGGGATAGCGGATGCCGAGGAGCTCGGTCATGGGGGTCTTGAATGTGGGTGCGGTAGGTCGTGGGGTCACGGATTGCCCTCCGGGGCTTTGCGCACAATAAGCGCGTCCAGCGCGACGACACCTTCGCCCTCGCCAAGTGCAACAACCGGGTTGAGATCGATGGAGGCTATCTGATCGCCGTGTGCCGCCGCGAAAATCGAAAGCCGTGACAGGGTTTCCGCCAAAGCCTGCCTGTCGGCGGGGCGCGCGCCCACGGGGGGGCGGGGCGGAAAATTTGCCGCCTTCTCCCGCGAATCCATGCTGCTCACCAACAACCTGCTGCTGGCCGCCGCTGCGGGCACGGTGCTGCTGGGCACCCTGTTTCCGCTGGCGATGGACGCCCTGGACCTGGGCAAGATTTCCGTGGGGCCGCCGTACTTTAACGCCGTGTTTGTGCCGCTCATGGTGCCGCTGGTGTTTTTGATGGGCATCGGGCCGTACGCCCGCTGGAAAAAGGCCAGCCTGCCGGAGTTGGCGATTCGCCTGCGCTGGGCGTTTGGCGCGGGGGTGGTATCCGCCCTTATTCTGCCGTTTACCATGGGCCGCTGGTCACCCATGGTGGCGCTGGGACTGCTCATGGCCCTGTGGGTCACTTTTTCGGTCGTTGGTAATCTGTGGCAGCGGGTGCGGGCCAGTGGCTCGGGGCTTCTCGGTCAGCCGCCCAGCTATCTGGGCATGTCGCTGGCGCATCTGGGGGTGGCGATCTTTATCGTCGGCGTCACCATGGTCGGGGCGTACGAGCAGGAAAAAGACGTGCGTATGGAAGTGGGCGACCACGTCACCATGGGCAGTTACGTCTTTCGCTTCGACGGCGTGGTGGGGGTGCAGGGGCCAAACTACCAGTCCAACACCGGCACCATGCGGGTGACCAAAAACGGCAAGCCGGTGACCACCCTGTATCCGGAAAAACGTATTTATCAGGTGCAGACCATGCCCATGACGGAAGCGGCCATTCACAGCACCCTGACGCGCGACCTGTACGTTTCGCTGGGTGAGCCCGTGGGCGGCGGCGCATGGAGTGTGCGGGTCTATTACAAACCGTTCGTCAGCTGGATATGGGGCGGCTGCACCATCATGGCCCTAGGCGGCCTCTTAACCCTGCTGGACCCTCGCTACCGGCTGGTGCTGGGCGGCTTGAGAGGTCGGGGCAAGCGCCGCAAGAACGAACTGGCAAAGGAGGCGGGCTGACCATGGCGCGGTATCTGGTTCCATTGGGCATATTTGCCGTCATGGTGGTGTTTCTGGCGTTGGGGTTAAAGCTCGACCCGCGGGAGGTGCCGTCCCCCCTGATCAACAAACCCGCGCCGGAGTTCTCTTTGCGGCAGTTGCATCAGCCGGACGCCATGTTTTCTTCCGCCGACATGAAGGGCCAGGTGTGGCTGTTGAACGTGTGGGCCTCCTGGTGCCTTTCCTGCCGGGTGGAGCACCCGCTTTTGGTGGAACTGGCGGGGACCGGCGAGGTGCCCATCTACGGCCTGGACTACAAGGACGACGATCAGGCGGGACGGCGGTGGCTGGCCCAGTGGGGCGACCCGTACACGCTGTCCATCGTGGATGCCGACGGGCGGGTGGGGATCGACTTCGGCGTCTACGGCGTGCCCGAAACGTTCCTGATCGATAAAGAGGGGACGATCCGCTACAAGCAGATCGGGCCGCTGACCCGGGAATCCATTCAGCAGACTATTTTGCCCATGGTGCGGGAACTGAACGGATGATGCGCCTGATTTTTGTTGCGGCACTTATGGCACTTTTTTGTGCCCCGTCCGCATGGAGCCGCGAGGCGCCGATCAACGCAGAAGACCCGGTGGTGGAAGCGCGCATGATGGCGCTGGCTTCGGAACTGCGCTGTCTGGTCTGCCAGAACCAGACTTTAGCGGAGTCGGACGCGGCCCTGGCGGAGGATTTTCGCCGGGAGATTCGCGATCTGATCCGGGAAGGCAAGTCCGACCCGGAAATCATCCAGTTTCTAGTGGATCGCTACGGCAATTTTGTGCGCTACCGCCCGCCGTTTTCCGGGGCCACCATTCTGTTGTGGCTTGGCCCCCTGCTGTTGGTGAGCATTGGCGCGATTGTGCTGGTCACCACCTTGCGCCATCGGCGGAAACTGGTGGATGCCCAAGGGGAAACGCTGCTTTCCGCCGCAGATAAAAAACGCTTAAAGGCGCTCCTTAAAGACGATAAAAAATGACATTGTTCTGGTTTATTTGTGTACTTCTGGTTGGCGCGGCGGTGGCGTTTGTGGCATGGCCCCTGTGGCGCGGCCCCAAAGCCACAAGCACCGACCTTGCCGAACTGAATCTGGCCATCCGCCGGGACCAGCTAAAGGAACTGGAGACCGACCGGGACTCCGGGGTCTTAAGCAACGAGCAGTACGAACAGGGCCTTGTCGAACTGGAGCGCGACCTGCTGGCCGAGGTGGACGCCTCGTCCGCGGCGGACACATCTACGGCACCGGTGCAGAGCAAAAAAGTAGCCGTACTGCTGGCTGTGGCGATCCCCGTGCTGGCCGTATTTCTGTATATGAAGCTGGGCACCCCCGCGGGTTTGCAGCCGGGTATGGCACCAATTCAGGAAGACGCAGCCAGCCACGAACTGAGCGTGGATCAACTGGCGGACATGGTGCAAACCCTGGCCGACCGTCTGGCGGCACAGCCGGACAATCCGGACGGGTGGATGATGCTGGGCCGCAGCTATTCCATGCTGCGCCAGTTCGACATGGCCGCCAAGGCGTATGCCACCGCCCGCGATCTGATCGGCGATCACCCGGACGTGCTCACCAGCTATGCCGATGCCCTGGCCATGGCCAATGAAGGGGGTTTCACCCCCGAATCCCTGGCGCTGATCGCGCGCGCGCTGGAGGTGGACCCGTCTCACCCGAAAGCCCTGTGGCTGTCCGGTACCGTGGCCTATGACAAAAAAGACTATCCCAGGGCGCTGGATCTGTGGCAGCGGCTGGTCCTGCTGGTGCCGCCGGGCTCCGAGCAGGAGGCTTCCATCCAGGCCAATATTGCCGAGGTGCGGATGCTCATGGGAGATGCCGCGCCAGCGGTGGCAGGGGCGTCCCCGGCAGCCGGGAGCATTTCCGGGCAGGTGCAGGTGGCGCCGTTCCTGATGGATCGCGTAAACGGCTCCGCCACCCTGTTCATCTATGCCAAGGCGGCGCAGGGACCGCCCATGCCACTTGCTATAATCAGGAAGACGGCGGCCGACCTGCCCCTGTCTTTTACCCTGGATGAAACCATGGCAATGATGCCCGAAATGAGCCTGTCCCGATTCCCCGAAGTGATGGTGGGGGCGCGCATTTCCGCTTCCGGCAACGCCACGGCTACCGCTGGCGACCTGCAAGGGCTGGTGGGGCCGGTGGCCGTGGGCACCGAAGGGCTGATCATCACCATCGACGAGGTGGTGCAGTAATGGCCCGCGCCATCGCCCTGGCCGCGCTGCTTGTTTCGGTGCTGCTTTTGCCTCTCGCAGCCGTCGCCGCAGAGCGGGCATCCAAAGGAACCGCGCCGGACATCGGCTACAGCGCTCCCAACTTCGAACTGACCAACCTGGCCGGCACGGACGTGGAGTTTGCGTCATATCAGGGCAAGGTGATTCTGTTGAACTTCTGGGCCACCTGGTGCGGCCCGTGCCGTATCGAACTGCCCGCCGTGCAGGCTCTGGCCGACGATTACCGGGGCCGGGGGTTTCAGGTGGTGACCGTGGCGGGCGATTCGGCCGGGGTCAAAAAGGTCAAACCGTTTATGGAAGAGATGGCGCTGACCCTGCCCACCCTGATTGACGCCGACGGCAACGTGGCCGACATGTACCGGGTGCGGGGCCTGCCGATGACCTTTTTGATCGACAAGAACGGCGTGATCGTCAACATCCTGCTGGGCTATTTTGACTGGAACGATAAGCAGTACCGGGATCTGGTGGATACGCTGCTGGCCGAACTGTAACGCCTGCCATGCCCGATACCGGTTCCATATCGTTTTTTATCGCTTTCGCGGCGGGCTTTCTGTCGTTTGTATCGCCCTGCGTGCTGCCGCTGCTGCCGTCGTACGTGTCGTTCATCACCGGCCTGTCCATGGACCAGCTCACCTCCGGCGAAGACACCGCCCGGGTCAAACGGCTGGTGCTGATCAATTCCGTCCTGTTTGTTCTGGGCTTTTCTACCATCTTCGTGCTGCTGGGGGCATCGGCCACCTACGCCGGGAAGTTTCTGCTCACCTATCAGAACACCATTTCCAAGGTGGGCGGGGTGGTGATTGTGCTGTTCGGGCTGTACGTCATGGGGGCGATTCAGCCGCGCTGGCTGATGTCGGACAAGCGCGTACACATGGACAGAAAGCCCAAGGGGTATGTGGGGTCCTACTTTGTCGGCATGGCGTTCGCTGCGGGCTGGACCCCGTGCATCGGCCCCATTCTGGGTGCCATCCTGATGATGGCCGCAACCACCGAAGGGGTGTTCCACGGCATGTTCCTGCTGGGCTGGTATTCCCTGGGGCTGGCGGTGCCGTTTCTGGCCACCTCCCTGGCGCTCAACACGTTTCTCACGCGCTTTTCCGCCTTCTCCCGGCACATGCGTACCATTTCCATCGTCAGCGGCCTGTTTCTGATTGCCATCGGCCTCATGATCTTCTTCGACATGTTCACGCTGCTGGCTACGTTCCTCACCGATTACGGCATCGGCTACACACCTAAGTTGTAGGCACCGGCGGCGGATATTACCCCGTCTACTTCGTTCCCCTCGTAAAAAAATCCTCAACGTAGCGCCGCTACGCCTCCGGTTTTTTTCCTTCGGGTGCCTTGTATACGGGGCAATCTCCACCGCCTACCCCATTGGTGGGGGCGGATAGACAAGCATGGAACATAACCTTTTCCCTTCGTGGCCTCTGATTATGAAAAATCCACCGCCTCCCCTGATTGTCATTCCCGCGAAAGCGGGAATCCAGAGAGGGTTGTCATGTCGTCCGGTTTGGCTTCCGGTCGTGCAGGCATGAGGGATGGCCGATCAGCTTGCGGAATTTGATGCGGAATCGCATGGGCTGCCGACTGGATTCCCGCCTGCGCGGGAATGACGAGAGGTGGGGGCGGAATGATAGTGAGCCGCCCTCATGAAATGCACCGCTAGCGCTTGGTCAATGCCTGTGTCAGGCGGGCAAAGTCGTCAAAACCCAGCGTTTCCCCGCGTGCGGACGGGTCGATTCCGGCGGCGTTCAGGGCAGTCCTGATCTCGTCCTTCGGCTTCCCCAATGCACCCAGCGCGTTGTTCAGCGTCTTGCGCCGTGTTCCCAGCGCCGCCCGCACCACCTTCATGAATTCTTTTGCGTCCTGCCCCGCCAGCGCCGGGTGGGGGCGGGCATTTACCCGGATGACCGCCGACTTCACCTTCGGCGGCGGGCGGAACGCGCCGGGCAGCACGGTAAAGCAGCGCCTTACCTCCCCCCGCGCCTGCACCCCCAGAGAAAGCACCCCATAAGTTTTGCTACCCGGTGCAGCCACAATGCGGTCGGCCACTTCCTTTTGAATCATGACCACCATGCAGGCGGGCGGCGGAGAGGCTTCCAGCAGATGAAACAGCAGGGGCGTGGTCACCTGATACGGCAGGTTGGCCACCACCTTGTAGCTTTTCCCCCCTGTTCCCAATGTCCCGGGGTTGAACTTGAGGGCGTCTACATGATGCACGGTCAGCCGCGATTCATGACTCATCTCTTTTGAGAGCGCGTTGTGCAGGCCCCGGTCAATCTCCACGGCGATCACCGTTGCCCCGGTTTCCAGCAGCGCGCGGGTGAGGATACCCCGACCGGGGCCGATCTCCAGCACCGTGTCGTCCGGCCCCACATCGGCTGCATCCACAATGCGGCGGGCGATGCCGGGATCAGACAGAAAATGCTGCCCCAGCGACTTTAACTGCGGCAGGCGGCGTTCCGCCCCCATTTATCCCTTCGCCTCGCTAGCGATTTTTTGGGTGCCGGGGCGGGCCCAGCGGGCGGCGATGATCATCGCCGCCTTCATGCCGGTGGCATCCGCGCGGCCTTTACCGGCCAGGTCAAACCCGGTGCCGTGAGCGGGGGAGGTGCGTACAAACGGCAGCCCCAGGGTGATGTTGACGGCAGCCCCCCGTGCGAGCAGTTTGACCGGGATCAACCCCTGATCGTGATACATGGCCACCACCGCGTCGTGGGTGCGCCCGTGCACCACCCGGCCAAACAGGGCGTCGGCCGAAAACGGCCCGTCTGCGGCAATCCCTTCCGCCCGTGCCGCTTCCACAGCGGGGGTGACAATGGCCGCATCTTCCGCGCCAAACTCGCCGGGGTGAGGGTTCAGGCCGCACACGGCAATGCGCGGGTTGGCAATGCCCTGGTGCCGCACCAGTGCGGCGTGGGTCAGGCGGATGGTGTCCAGCACCCGCGCCGTGTCGATCAATCCGGGCAGGTCTTCCAGCGCGTGGTGGGTGGTCACCAGCACCACGGTAAGCGGCTCGCTGTGCATCATCATCCGCACCGGCGTAGCTTTTGCGGCCCCGGCCAGATATTCCGTATGGCCGGTAAACGTCTCTTTTCCCGCCATGCGCACCGCCTGTTTGGACAGGGGCGCGGTGACCATGCCCGCCACCTCTCCCGCCAGCGCCATGCGTACGGCGGTATCCAGCGCACCGATGGCGTGTCTGCCGCCGTCTGCCGACGGTGCACCCAGGGCGGGCAGGGGACCGCCGGTTTCAATAAAGGAAATTTCGGATTTTCCCGTGGCCGGATATGGCGTGAACGGCAGGCTCACCCCGGTCTTTTCCAGCGCCTGACGGCTGCCGATCAGCACCGGATGGGCCAGCCCGTCCAGGGCGCCGTCCGCCAGCGCTTTTGCCGTCACCTCGGGGCCGATCCCGGCCGGGTCGCCCATGCAGACGGCCAGCCGGGGCAGCCCGTCTGTTAGTACGGGCATACGTGTTCCCCGTGGGGTTCCACGTGCACCACCACCTCCTGCACCCCGTCAAAATGCTGGATCAGGGATTCTTCCAGCGCGTCGGCGATATCGTGGGCCTTGCGTACGGTCATGTTGGCATCCACGTGGATCCGCAGATCCATCAGAATGTGCCCCTGAGAGCCACGGGTGCGGATTTCGTGGCAGTGCAGCACGCCTTCGGTTTCAGTGACCACGCGGCTGATCTCCTTGGGGTCGATGATGGATGCGTCCGAGAGCACCATGGCCGATTCCAGAATAATGTCGTAGGCCGCCTTGCCGATCAGCCCGGCGATCAGCACCGCCACAAACGGGTCGAGCAGCCAGATGCCCAGGTCTGCGGCCACCAGACTGCCCATCACTGAGGTGGTGACCAGCAGGTCGCTCTGGGTATGTTTGGAGTCGGCGTGCAGCACCTCGCTGCCGAACTCGGTGGCTTTTTTCTTTTCGTACAGAAACACCCACAGGTTGATGGCCATGGTGACGATCACAATCACATAGGCGACCGGTCCCACTTCGGGCAGGGACGGGTTGTTAAAGCGGTGCCAGGCCGATTCCAGCACGTGCACGCAGGCCACGGTGAGCATCATCCCGATGCCGATGGTGGCCAGGGTCTCAAATTTTCTATGGCCGTACGGGTGGTTGGCGTCCGGCGGGTGGGACGCCACCCACAGGCCGATGAGGGCAATCACGTTGGACATGCCGTCAAACAGGGAGTGGTAGCCGTCGGCGGTAAGGCTCACCGACCCCATCCAAACGCCGTACCCCAGCTTGGCGCCCGCCACCAGCAGGTTGAGCCACAGGACGTACCACAGTACCTTGCGGACCGGTTGATATGCGGGGTTCATCGCCAAAGCCCACCCAGTATAGGAGCGTAGGAGAGGGATGGACAACCATGTGTTTTCCATGCGTTTTGGGGGATAATGCCCCGATGAAGAAGATTGCAGTGCCGGGGGCCCCATGAGCGGGCGGGTGTTAATTCAAAACGGGCTGGTGATTTGCCCGGATGGGGAGGGGGCGCGGGACATCGCCGTGGCCGACGGCGTCATTAAAAAAGTGAGCGCCGTGGGCGAAAACATCGCTCCGAAAGGCTACCGGGTCATTGATGCGGCAGGGCTTGCGGTGCTGCCCGGCGCCATTGACGCCCATGTGCACTTTCGCATTCCCGGCGGCGCCCACAAGGAAGACTGGGATACCGGCTCCATGGCGGCTCTGGCCGGGGGCGTGACCACCGTGCTGGACATGCCCAATACCGACCCGCCCACCGTAACCCTTGCCGCGCTGGAAGCGAAAAAGAAGCTGATTGCAGAGGGCGCACGGGTGAACTGGGGGCTTTTTTTCGGGGCCACCAAAGACAACCTGAACGACGCCCTGGCTGCCGAAAACATTGCGGGCCTGAAGGTCTACATGGGCAGTTCCACCGGTGGATTGCTGGTGTATGAAGACGAGCCGCTCGCCAGAATTTTTGAAAAATTCCCCGGCACCCTGGCGGTGCATGCGGAAGACGAGCAGATCATTCGCGCAAACAGTCTCAAATATAAAGATTCAAGCACCCCCGCCGTGCATCCGTTGATCCGCTCGCATTTGAGCGCCAAGCGGGCCACGGAACGGGCCATCGGGCTGGCAAAACGGTTCAATCGAGCGGTACACATCTGCCACATGAGCACCGCCGAAGAGCTGGAACTGGTAAAGCAGGCGGGGGATCTGGTCACCTGCGAGGTGGCCCCCCACCATCTGGTGCTGACCGACGATATGCTGG
>CBDUXI010000088.1:0-9349 GCA_965371175.1 uncultured bacterium | reverse complement strand
CCACGTGCCCAATCGTTCCCACGTTGACGTGGGGCTTCGACCGATCAAATGTCTCCTTGGCCATTTAGAATCCCTCTCAAAAATTGATGCACTAAATCCGCTGGCAAAAACTAAAATCGACTGCTACCCAAAACCATCGCACCGCGCCACCACCGGAGTGGAGCCCTTGACCGGATTTGAACCGGTGACCTCTTCCTTACCAAGGAAGTGCTCTACCGACTGAGCTACAAGGGCAAGCAACTTCCTCGGTCTTATGGAGCGGGAAACGGGATTCGAACCCGCGACCCCCAGCTTGGAAGGCTGGTGCTCTAGCCAGCTGAGCTATTCCCGCACTTCCTTGAACCCGCCCCGAATCGATTCACCCAAAATTGAAACGTCCCAACAAATGGACCCCGAAAAAGTGGTGGGGAGGGAAGGACTTGAACCTTCGTAGGCGTCGCCGGCGGATTTACAGTCCGCTCCCTTTGACCACTCGGGCACCTCCCCGGACATTCCCACTATTGCCCCGCACTTCCCTATACCTGCTGCCCGCACCATACTTTGGAGCCGGCGGAGGGACTCGAACCCACGACCTGCTGATTACAAATCAGCTGCTCTAGCCAACTGAGCTACGCCGGCACGAGTCGCATCCTCTAAAAAAGACGAAATATGTTACGTGGTTTTCGGGGGACTGTCAACAAGGGAATATGGGGTTTTCCACTCCGAATACGTCCCCCGGCACCCCCGGCCCCCCTCCGGATTGAGCTCCGCCCTCGATCAGGCTGTGGGCTGCTGCGCCAGCACCTCGCGCACTCCCTGTCGCAACAGGGCGGAGTGCAGCAGGGTCAGCCCCGAAAACAACCCCACCGCATCGCTGTTGGTAAACGGCTGGATCGGGGCGCTCAATTGGGCAGCGGCATCAATGCGTACGCCACTGTCCGGATCCAGCCGGTAACGGTGCACCCGATCCACCGGGCTGGTGTGAAACACCGCCAGTATCAGCGCCCGGGGGGCCAGCCAGTCCCGCAGAACGCCCATGGCCCGGCGGGCGTCCTGCGTGGACAGCAGTTCAAACAGCTCCCAGGCCAGCACCGCATGCAGCGAACCGGGAGCAATGGGCAGTCTGGCCAGCCGTTCAACGATCCCCGCACCCCCCTTGCCTGGCTGCGCCTGCAGGGGCGTGACCAGATCGTGCACGTGCACCCGTGCGCCTTTTCCCGCCAGGGTCGACACCGCCTCGCCGTTCAGCACGCCAAGGGCCAGCACCCGCTGCCCCGGACTGCGCTCCAGCCGCTCCATCACGGTTTTTACCGCAGCACTGCGGTAAAAACTGTCCCCGACTTCGGGGGCGGACAGGGCATGCCCGCCCTTGCCATCAAAAAAGCGCCGGTGGGCGAGGTTCAGGTACACGAAATCCCGTCGTTTCCGCGGATCAGCTTGCGACGGCAGTCGGCTTGGACGAACCCGCTTCCATCGCCTTGAGCGGCGCTTTGACTTTCTGGGTGTCGGACGACGCCAGCGTCTTCATCTCGACGGCCCCTTCAAATTCGGCACCATCTAAAATCACCAGACGGGGGGCGCGAATGTTGCCCTTCAGGGAACCGGTGGCGGTAATCTCCACCCGCTCGCTGGCGATGACATCCCCTTCCACACGGCCGGTGATGGTCACCTGCCGGGCGTACAGATCGGCCTTGACGCGGCCTTCAGTGCCGATGATGAGGTTGTTATCGGCCAGGTTGATTTTACCGTCTACCTTGCCTTCGATTGTCAGGTCTTCATTCCCCGACAACTCCCCCTTGATGACGATGGACTTTCCGATAATCGCAACAGAACTCATGGATATACTCCTGCTTTTCTTTTCTATTTTTTTCGGCGCTTCCGCCTTTTCCGATTCGGACGTAGCGTCCCCGGCTACACCCAGCGCACCCGCGGCGCGGGCGACGTCAAACGGCATTTTTCCCTTCCACATAACAACGCTCCAGCAACTGATGGCACGGATGCACCCACGCGGCCTTAAGTGACCACCTGGATTACGCGCACCGGGCGAAAAAACATACCAATCTGGACCAAGTATGATGACTCATAACCGACTGAAATTGCAAGGTGTTGATCACTTATTAGGCAGACCCACTGCCTGGCGAAAGAGGCTAGATGGCTTCCATCTGCCAGGCCAGTTCCTTCAAACGGTCGGCCTCCAGCGCCCCGCGGGCGGCGGCAAACAGGAACCGCTCATCCTTGAAGAAGTGGCTTTTTTTCGCCCACACCAGGCGGTTGCCGATCTCCAGCACCTCCAGCACTTGGGGGTCGTCCCCGTCCACCCTGGACAGGTCGATTTTTTCCAGCGCCTTGTTGAAGCGCTTACGCAGGGAATCGAGTTGCAGGTGCTCCTTGGTGACCATCTTGATCGGGCCGATTTGTTCACCCATGAGCCGTTCCAGTTCGTCTATCAGGATGGCCTCCCGGCGCTCGTGCTGGACAAAATCGTGGTTGATGAGCTGAATGGCGTTCTCCAGCGCCGCCTGCCACTCCCCCGGATTTTCCAGCAGGCTGGAGAAGTTGACGATCAGCCGGCTGATTTTGCGGTGCTCTTCCACCAGAATATCCACCGGGTGGACGAAATCGTTATCCATACCGTGACCTGCCATACGTGTGAAAAAATCCGCTGGTACGGGGAGACAGTATACCCTTTTTTGCCGGGCCATTTTGCCCGTGCCAACGTCTTGTACGGTTTTAAGGGTACAATAAGGCAGGGCGGTACAAGTCGGCCGGATGATCGCCGGTGTCGCGACCTGCGGCGCGGGAGGAAAGTCCGGGCTCCATAGAACAGGGTGCTGGGTAACTCCCAGGCGGGGCAACCCGACGGAAAGTGCCACAGAAAACAAACCGCCAACGGCCCCGGGGCAACCTGGGGTACGGGCAAGGGTGAAACGGCGGGGTAAGAGCCCACCGCCCCGCTGGTGACAGCGGGGGCACGGCAAACCCCACTCGGAGCAAGACCAAATAGGGGAGCGTTTGAGGGCGGTTCGTCCGATGCTTCCGGGTTGGTCGCTTGAGGGCAGGAGTAATCCTGCTCCTAGATAGATGATCATCGCCCCGGACAAATCGTCCGGGGGACAGAACTCGGCTTACAGGCCGACTTGACCGCCCGATTTTTTTGAATTGGATGGCGGAATCGCTCCGGCCCGGAGCGATTCCGGCCCACCCGGACTGATTCCGGCCCACCCGCCCGGAGTGGCCCGCCGTAGCGGGTTATGCGTTGGCGGTTTCCTTGGGAGCGTGCAGCAGACGGTGGCAATGGGGACACTGGTGGATACTGCCGCCCCGCCTGACCTCGGAAACAAGCTGGGGGGGAACATTCATATTGCACCCGGCACAGGTGTCGCCGTTGACCGCCACCACCGGCCTGCGCAGGCTTTTGGCCACCCGGTCGTAGCGGCGCATGAGGGTTTTGTCTACCGCAGCGGCCCGCTCTTCCCGCAGGGCGGCCTGACTGACCACCTCTTTCTCAATCTTGCCCAGGTCCACATCCACCTTGGCCCGCTCGGTTTCGTATACGCCCTTGCGTTCGTCACGGGCTTTCTTAAGGGTGGCCAGTTCTTCGTTTACCGTATCGATGTCGGCCATGGCCTGGAGGATCTGGTCCTCCGCCTTGCTCACCGCGCGCTCCACGCCGTCCATCTCCTGGATATAGGCCTGATATTCCTTGGTATTGGTAATGCCCTTGAGGCGATCCTTGAGGCGCTTCAAGTGCGCTTCCTGATCGGAAAGTTCGCCTTCGCCTTCGCGTTTGACCTTCTCGTGGGTCCCCAGGGTTTCCTCGGCGGCCACCACCAGACTTTCCGCCTCATCGAACGCGGCCTTCTCGGCAGCCACCACCTCCGGCAGTTTGCGCTGCCGGACACGTGCCTCCGCGATGGCCTCATCCACTTCTTGCAGCGCCAACAGGAGCCGAAGCTGTTCTTGCAAAGTTCCGCTATCCTTATCCGAACCGTTCGTAGAAAGAGGGGGTCCCAGTGTGGTGGGCCCACCAGGGCTCGAACCTGGGACCAGCCGGTTATGAGCCGGCCGCTCTGACCAAATGAGCTATAGGCCCATTCTACACCAACACCCCTCGCAGGCACACCGGCAAGACAGCCATATCACCTGAAAAGGGGGATATGGCTGCCTTTTTGAGGCCCATTTTAACCGATCATGTCCACGAATGTCCGCAATCGTTTGGAACGGGACGGGTGCCGCAGCTTGCGTAGCGCCTTGGCCTCGATCTGACGAATGCGCTCACGGGTCACGTCAAAGCTCTGGCCCACCTCTTCCAGGGTGTGCTCCTGCTCCCGCCCGATGCCGAACCGCTTGCGGAGCACCAGCTCCTCCCTGGGGGTCAGGCCCGAAAGGATGGTGTCGATCTGCCGTTGCAGATCGTAGCGCACCGCGCTCTCCACCGGGGAAACCGCATTCTTGTCCTCGATAAAGTCGCCCAGGTGGGAGTCTTCCTCCTCCCCGATCGGCGTCTCCAGCGAGATCGGTTCCTTGGCGATCTTCTGGATTTTGCGCACCTTGTCGATGGACAGCTCCATGCGCTCGGCCAGCTCTTCGGTGGTCGGTTCCCGGCCATGTTCCTGCACCAGCTGCCGGGAAACCCGGATCAGCTTGTTGATGGTTTCGATCATGTGCACCGGGATACGGATGGTGCGGGCCTGATCGGCAATCGCCCGGGTGATGGCCTGACGAATCCACCAGGTGGCATAGGTGGAAAACTTGTAACCACGGCGATATTCAAATTTGTCCACCGCCTTCATCAGGCCGATGTTGCCCTCCTGGATCAGATCGAGGAACTGCAGGCCCCGGTTGGTGTACTTCTTGGCAATCGACACCACCAGCCGGAGGTTGGCTTCAATCAGCTCGGCCTTGGCGATCTCGGCCTTGATCTTGCCCCGGTTGAAGATTTTTCTGCATTCCTTGATCTCGTCCGCATCGATCCCGGCTTCGGTGGCTGCATCGACAATGGCCGCCCCGGCAAGGGTAAAGTGCCCGTACAGTTCGATGAGCACCTCGGCGCTCACGCCCAGCTGGCCTGCCACCTGCTCCACCGGCTCATCCGCATCCAGCGCGGAAAAGCTGGCACGCATGGCCTCGGTGGTCACACCCAGCCGCTTGCGGCAGTAGGCAATGTCCTTTTCACCCCGGATCAGCGCGCCATACAGGTTGGAAAATTGCGTCGACAGGGCGTTTGGAATCGCCGGATGCAGATTCAGCGTGGTCAGCAGGCTGGCAATGGCGGCCCGTTTTTCATTCAGCTTGAGCTTGAGACGCCGCTTGTGGTTCAGGTCTTCGCACCCGTGCCACTCATCGTGGATCGCGGTCAACTCAGCGGCCATGCCACGCACCTGGGTCAGAACAGTCAGCACGTTTTCGCGAATCGGGCCGAAATCAATCTCCTGATCCGGCTGAATATCCTCCGGTCGGGGCAGCGCCACGTCCTTGATCTGCAACGTCTCCTCTTCTGCGCGCAGTTTCTCGTCGATCGAAAACAGCGCCCTGAATCCCATGGGCATGGTGAACAACACCGCGTGGATTTCGTGCTTGCCCGACTCAATGCGCTTGGCGATTTCGATCTCACCCTGGCGGGTCAACAGCGATACGGTACCCATTTCCTTCAGATACAGACGCACCGGGTCGTCGGTACGGGAAAATTCGCCCGGCGTCAGATCGATGTTCTTGCCGGGGATCAACTCATCCGCCGACACCTTCGTGGCCCGCGACGCCAGCGCCTGGGCCGCATCGGACAGGACGTGGACATGGCCTTCGGCCACGTCTTCTTCCAGCACGCCGATATCCATCTCGTTCAAGATGGCGATGATCTGATCGATCTGCTCCGGCGAGACAAAATCGGTCGGCAGGTACTGGTTCAGGTCTTCATGGGTCAGAAACCCCTTTTCCCGCCCCAACTCCAGCATGGTATTGAGTTCTTCGATGCCTGCGATGTCCTGCATGTATGTCTACCCTTTAGTTTTGTTAGCCGTTTTCCATGTACCCCGCCTGGGCTACCCCACGGCGGAATGTGCCTTTGCCAGTGCTTCCTTCTGGCGCAGGAGTGCCATCAACCGACCCGTATCACCGTCTGCTTCCGCTTTTCTTATTTCGTGGAGGAGCCTGTGGCTCACCTCCCGTTGTTCGCGTCGCATCAGGTCGGATATGCACGCCTGGGCGCATTCCATCGGTTCCCCTTCTACCGTTACTTCCGTATTCAACCACCTCGTTACCAGTGCCATTGCTTCGGGCGCATCCTGCAACCCGTCTAAAATCGTTTCCGCCCGCGCCCCGCCCTGGGTCTTCTGCTCCAGCAACTCCGCCACCTGACGGGCGGCAGGCGCGGTAAAAGAGCCGGGGGATACCCGCTCAAACAACCACTTTGCCTCCACCTGCCCCTGGCAGAGAAGATGCAGCAGCATGTCCTCGCCGTACGGCAGCGGCGCTGCCGGCTCCGGTGCGGACGGTGCCGACGTCGTGCGGTTCCGTTCCGCGCTTTGGCGGCGGGCAAAGGCACGCCGGAATTCGCCTTCGTGAATGCCCAACGCTTCCGCCAGCCGCGCCAGATAATGGCCTTTACGCAACGGGTCCTGTATCCGCGTCAGCACACTCATCAGCGGCTCTGCCGCTTTCAAACGCCGTTCCACCGGCATGCCTGCGGTGCCGTCCACGGCCGCGTCCAGCAAAAAATCCAGCATCGGCTTGCCGGCGTTCAAACGTCGGGCAAGTTGTTCCGACCCTTCCCTTTGGGCCACCGAGTCCGGGTCTTCCCCTTTCGGCAAAGACACCACCCACACCTCAAGGCCGGTGCCCGCAAGCACGTTGATCGCCTTATAGGCCGCGCTTTTGCCTGCGGCATCGCCGTCGAACACCAGGTCCACCCGGTCGGTGAAGCGCGTAAGCAACCGGGCGTGATCTTCCGTGAGCGCCGTGCCCAGCGGGGCCACCGCCCAGTCGATGCCGTGCCGGTGGCAGGCGATCACGTCCATATATCCTTCCACCACGCAAATGCGTTCGGGCCGTCTGCCGCCGGCTCTTGCCCGGTGCAGCCCGTACAGCACGCGCCCCTTGTGGTACAGCGGGGTTTCCGGCGAGTTCAGGTATTTGGGTTCCCCCGTACCCAACACCCGTCCGCCAAACCCGACCACCACACCGGCCGCATCCCGAATCGGGAACATCAGCCGCCCGCGAAAGCGATCGTACAGCCCGCCAGCCCGCTGGCCTTTTACCGCCACGCCGGACAGCAATAAATCGTCCCGCGAGACGCCCTGCTCTTGCAGGTGACCGGACAGGGCCTGCCACTCATCGGGCGCCCAGCCCAGTTCAAACGCCTGCACCGCCTCTTCATTCAGCCCGCGCCGCTGCAGGTATGTGGTCACCTCATTGGTGGTCTGCACACCGTCTGCCTGCGCCCGCTGCATCTGGCGGGAAAAAAACGTCTGGGCCATGTCGTTGACCCGCGATACCCGTTCCCGCTCGCCCTTTTTTTGCGCGGACAGCTTACCGTCCGTGACGGTCAGGGGAATGCCGTACCGTTCGGCCAGCTGGTTCACCGCTTCGGGGAAACTGGTCCCCTCCATTTTCATTACAAATGAAAAGACATTGCCGCCTTCGCCGCATCCGAAGCAGTGAAAAATCTGCTTCTGTTCGTGCACCGTAAACGAGGCGCTCTTTTCACTGTGAAACGGGCACAGCCCCCAGTGGTTCTGCCCCTTGCGCGTCAATGGCACGTGGGCCGAAACCACCTCGACGATATTTGCGACCGAACGCACCTGCTCGATCTGATCGTCAGGTATGGGCATACCCCTGCTGTACTCCCCTCTTTTCGAAAACTAAATTGTGTAAGCCCCGCCTGGCTTTTGTTCAGGCGAGCTTTTCCCGCACCAGCTTGTTTACCTGCCCGCCGTCCGCCCGTCCGGCGCATTTGGCCAGCACCTGTTTCATGACCGCGCCCATGTCTTTCATGCCGCCCGCCCCCAGTTCGGCAATCGCTTCCTCCACGACCGCCGCCAGGTCCGCCTCGGACAGCGGCTCCGGCATGTATGCCTGCAACACGTCCGCTTCGGCCCCCTCCTGTTCCGCCAGATCGTCCCGCCCGCCCGTTTTGTACTGGGCCTGCGAGTCTTTGCGCTGCTTGATGCCCGTCTGGATCACCCGCCGGACATCTTCATCCGTGAGCGGCTTCTGCACCTCGATTTCCCGATTTTTCAGGGCGGCAGTCAACATCCGCAACGTGCTGACCGTCACACTCTGGCGCGCCTTCATGGCGACCTTGAGATCAGACTGAATTGTTTCTCGAAGCGACATAAAGGTGATAAATCCGAGCAGATGATTGAACCGGCAGACTTCGCTTTTTACCCCCCCAGGCATCCGGCAAGACGCCTGGGCCGCGCGGGGAAATTCTCAAACTTAGCGGCTCTATACACCCCTGTCAACAAAATCGCCAAAATTTAGCGGCCCACACGACTATTTTAGCTGATGATCCGGTGCCTGTCTGCCCGAAACCGGTGGTTTTTTTTGTTCCACACCCCCTATATCGACCGGATATGGCCGGCAAAGTGATGGGGAGAGGGGGGTTGCCGGGTCGGCAAGGGGATGACGTTACAGGGGGCGGCCCTGTATACGGCGCGGAGTGGTTGCGGGGGCGGGCACTTGCAGCACCTGGCCGGGAACGATCATATGGGGACTGGAAAGCGTGCTGTTGGCCCGCCATATTTCTGCCCACAGACCCGGATCGCCCAGGTGCTGACCCGCAATGGTGCCCAGGGTTTCGTCGGGCCTGACCGTGTGCCGCATCAACGCCACCTGACGGGGCAGGGGGGCGGGCTTTTCGGCCAGCGGAACGGTGGGCAGGGGCAATCCGTAGGGACCGGTCGTCGGCACTTCCAGCACCTTACCGGGTTCAAGTTCCAGCGGGTTGGTCAGCCCCGGATTGGACGTCCAGACTATTTTCCAGCGGGCGGAATCACCCAGGTAGTCTGCGGCAATCGTATGCAGGGTATCGCCCGGCTGCACCGTATGCCGGATAGCGGTCGATTTTTCCTCTTTGCCGGTGGCGTCTGCAGGCCGCTGACGCTGCACCGGCACCACAATCACCCGGCCCATGGGCAGGTCCAGCGGATTGGTAATGCCGGGGTTGGCCTTCCAGACCGCACTCCAGCGGGCGGCATCGCCCAGATACTGCAGCGCAATGCCGCGCAGGGTATCCCCCGCCGACACCACGTGCCGGACCGGACCTGCGGCAGCGGACGGCGCAAACGACGCCGGAGAGGCCTGGCCCTGCACCTGCGCCACCTGCGTCACCTGCGTCACCTGCGTCACCTGCGTCACCTGCGTCACCTGCGTC
>CBDUXI010000087.1:0-9875 GCA_965371175.1 uncultured bacterium | reverse complement strand
GCTTTTTTGTATTCGTGGAGATGATGGGCGGCGGAGGGGTCGCAGGGGTCCACTCCGCGGGTCTGATGGCCGCCTGTACCCCACCCGGCGTTTTTTTATTCGTGGAGATGATGGGCGGCGGAGGGGCCGCAGAGGTCCACTCCGCGGGTCTGATGGCCGCCTGGTTCCCACCCGGCGATGGTTCCTTTTGTCACCCCTCCCCTCGCTCCTCGTCATTCCCGCCCCTTGATTGTCATTCCCGCGAAAGCGGGAATCCAGAAAGGGCCATGCCGTGTTCCGTTTCAATGCCGGGTCATGTGGATGTAGTGCAGGTTTTCCACGTGGGGCTTATGCCACGGACCCTGTGATAGCCGGGAACTGGATTCCCGCTTTCGCGGGAATGACGAAAGGGGTGGGAATGACGAAAGGGTTTGGGAGGCGGTGGAGATGCTGTCATATCCGAGGCGCGTGAAGCGGAGCGCCCGGAGGCGTAGCGTGCTACGGTGAGGACGGTTCCGTGAGCAGCAACGAAGGAGATGGCAGTATCTCCGCCGCCGACCGCCACGTGGACCGCGCAGTGGACGTATATCCCCTACCGTCCACGGGCATCCTGCCCGTATCCAAAACTACCAGTTGTTGTTTTTTGTGTAGCCCAGTTCGATGAGGGTGTCTCCGGCCACCTGTTTGACCTTGTCTTTGTCTGCCTTGGACAGGTCTTTCTTCCAGCGGGCCATGGCGCTTTTGTAGATGGGTTTTGACACTTGATCGGTGCTGGATTGCTTGCCCAGGTAGCGGTCTTTCTGGTGAAACGCCAGCACGGCCGGGTCCCACGGTTCGCCGATAAATTTAAACAGCCCCTTCAGGGTGGGTTCCGGGTCGTTGATGATGTCTTCGTAGCGCACTTCCCGGTACTGTTTTTTCATGGTCGGATGGGTCAGGGCCAAACGGCCCGCGCGGATGGCTGATACCCAGAATTCGGCGGCCTTGCCCGCATCCCGGGTGTAATCGATGGGCTGGCCACGGCCATCCACCCAGTCCATGGACAGCAGGGAGCAGACCACGTCGCGTCCGTCCCGGATTACGTGGATGAGGGGCGATTCCGGAAAGATGGCGTGCAGGTGCTGGAAGAAGAACACGTTGTTGGGCGATTTTTCCGCCGAGCGCGGCTTGTTTTGCGCCTTGCGGTAGTTGTCCATCAAAGCGGTCACCAAACGCGCAAACATGGTGTTGATGTCGTCAGGTCCCAGCAGGTGTTCCGACAGGGCGCTGGTGTAGGTGGTGTTGTATTCCTCCCACAGCCTCAGCGCGGCAAAGCCGGCGCGCAGTTCCGGGCCGCAGGCGATATGCGGGTGGGAGTCCAGAATCACCCGGATCAGGGTGGTGCCGGAACGACCGCAGCCGCCGATAAAAATGGGGGAGACAGACTGGCTCATGGGGCCATCAAGATACCAGACGGGAGGCGCCCGCGCGAGGCCGTATGCGGGCCTTAAGGTTACGAGCGCATCTGGTCGATCCCGTTTTTCAGCACATGGTCCCAGTGTTTGTCCAGGCTGGCGTTGAACTCCGGGTCGTGCTCCCGCATGGCCCGCAGGAGGCTCTGGTGAAACTGATCGAACCACTCCTTGCGGATATTCAGGCCGTCCGGTCCGTGCCGTTCCTTCAGGCGCGCCAGTGTTTGATGGGCGTGGCTGTGGTGGGCGGCATCCAGCAGAAAGGTGGTGAGCCCCTTGCATATGACCGTCTGCAGCCCTTTATGGCCGAGGCGGCTGACCAGGGGCAACATGTCTGGCTGGTGATGCATAAGGTCGTCAACAAAAAACTGCAAAAAGTCCGGGTTGTCCAGACAGCGGCGCAGGCTGTCGGTCAGGTCGGTTACGTGTTCCAAAGCATGTCCCCCTATGCTTTTTAAACTGATGACGACGACGTCCGCCCCCCCCCTTCCTCCGGAAGTTTGGTACAGGTTATATTTCGTTTATACCACTTTGGTCACAGTGCTACAAGCGACATTTTTGTCCTCAAATCGAGGATAAAAATGTCGCTGTTTATACCCTGTTTAGGTGACTATAAATATTTGATTTTTCAGGATGTTTGATATTTATCAAACATTCGTGTTTAACTCCGTGTCATATCAAGATCTGACCGTGAAAATTGTTTTCGCAGGGTTTTGTTTCAGGGGATGTCCGCGCGTACCCGGAGCCGGGTGTGCGTGGCCAACGCATGGGGTGTCAATGAACTACAGCATACGGTTTGCCGGGCAGCGGGTAACGGTTTCGGTGGGGGCGCAGGCGGTGGATCCGGCCCGGTTGCTTGAGGCGTTTCGCGGGTATCGGAACGGCTGCGTCGGGTGTCAAGTTCGCTCCTCCCGGCACCAGATTGGCCCCCTTTCCACGGTGACCGAGGGCGATGTGTATGAACTGTCGTTTCCGATACAGGCCGAGGCCGGGCCGGGTCGGGCCGAGGTGGTGGCCTGCATTGAATGTTGCCTGGACCGGGCCGGGGTGAATGACCAGGCCGGGGAGCTTGAGGCCGGGGCGTAGGTTATTCCGAAACGTAGCGGATGCCCTTCTCCAGGGTGTCCCGCCAGGCCGCTTCCAGCTTGAAATCGAACTCTTTCGAGTGATCGCGCACGGTGCGGATCATGGTGTTGATCCAGATGCGATACATGTCTTCCGTGATGCCCAGACCATAGATTCCATGGGTCTTGCGCAGGTGGTCCAGCTCTTTCGTGCCCATGGAGCTGCCGGCCACGTGCATGAGCAGAGCCACGATGCCTTTACGCAGCAACACGTTGTGAACTTCCATATCCACATCCTGGAACCTCGGTTTCAGTTCGGGTGCGGCGCGGAACAGGTTCTGGTAAAACCGGTCAAAAAAACCGGGCTGCTCCATGGCGCGCTTCAGGCTTTTGGCAACGGCGGCGGTAGAGGACATTTCACTCCTGACGGGACGCGGGGGCTTACCCCATCCCCAATCATCAACACAGACAAACAGGCCGTGAATCGAAAAATCATCTCTTCCGGCCCGGAACGAACGCCCCTCTCCCGCAGGGGCGTATAGTCTCGCCCACACAATCACAAAGTGCAATATATTTGTGCAATTTATTAGGGGGATGGAACGGGCGGTGGGGTCTTTGTGCAACCTAGCAGATAGGTAACAGTTTAGCCCAGGCAGATGGGTAACACTTTATGGTCGTTCATAGAGAGTGACTTTTTCTCCCTCTCCCCTTGTGGGAGAGGGTAGGGGGCGGTAACCGAAGCACCGGTTTTGCCCTTGCCACCATCAATGCCCCTCACATTCTGCTGTGTTCCGGAATTTTCGAGAAAGGGCCACCACCCCCGCCCTCTCCCGCAAGGGGCGAGGGAGCAGATGGACTGCGCAGTGGACGTCTTCTCCCCACGTTAGCTCGCTCGCCACGGGGCGCACGGCCAGTTGGAATGGGTGCCGCCATGGGGACCGCGCAGTGGACGCCTGTCCCCTACAGTCCACGGGTTTTCTGCCCGTTTATAAACGCCCGTTTATAAACGCGAGGCGCGGATGGTGTTGGACAGGAGCATGGCGACGGTCATGGGGCCGACGCCGCCGGGTACGGGGGTGATGTGGCCGGCCACCTCCTTTACGCTGTCAAAATCCACGTCGCCGGTCAGGCCGCCACCGGCAATGCGGTTGATGCCCACGTCGATGACGGCGGCACCCGGTTTGACCATATCGGCGGTAATCATGCCGGGGCGGCCGATGGCGGCTACCAGAATATCGGCCATGCGGGTCATTTCATCCAGGTTTGGCGTCTGGGAGTGGCACACGCTCACGGTGGCGCGCCGTTGCATGAACATGACGGCCAGCGGCTGTCCCACGTTGCCCACGCCCACCACGGTAACGTGTTTGCCGGTTACCTCTATCTTGCAGTCGTCCAGCAGGTGCATGATGCCCAAGGGGGTGCACGGCACAAAGCCGTCTTCACCGCGCATGAGCAGGCCCATGTTGACCGGGTGAAAGCCGTCCACGTCTTTTGCAGGCAGCACTGCCGCCACGCATGTGGATGCGTTGATATGGACGGGGAGCGGCAGTTGCACCAGAATGCCGTCGATCTCATCGTCCCGGTTGAGCCGGTCGATCAGCCCCAGCACTTCGGCTTCCTTGGCGTCCGGGGGCAGGTAGTGAACTTCGGAGGCGATGCCCACCTCTTCGCAGGCGTGAATCTTGTTGTTGATATAGATCCGGGAGGCGGCGTCTTCCCCCACCTGCACGACGGCAAGGCCGATGCGTCCGTCTTTTCGGGTGAGGCGCTTGATCTCCTGTTTCAGGTCGGCCCGCAGACGCCGGGCGATGGCTTTTCCGTCGATGATGTGTGCAGACACGATATGCTCCCTGATCCGGTGGTTTTCCCGAGCCCTTTTTGTATCACACTCCGGCAACTGTAGCGAATGGATGGCCTGGTTTCGGCCCCGAGCCCACCGCATAGGCAACGCTTTCGTTATTTATCGGTTGATGGCTTTGCGGGTATGAACCGTTTCGCGGGGCGTTTTTGCGCCGCTCGGCTATACTGCCGGGGGGATTTTGTACATCAGGCGAAGGGGTGCATATGGATCAGCGGCAGGTGGAGGTGTGGGTATCGGGCAAGGTGCAGACGGTGTGGTTCCGGGCCTTTGCCCAGACGGCGGCCATGGCGCTGGGCTGTTCCGGTTATGTAGAGAACCTGCCGGACGGCCGCGTGCACCTGGTGGCGGCGGGAGAGGAAGCGCGGGTGGACGCGCTGCTGGCGGAACTGAAAAACGGCCCCCCCGGCGCCGAGGTGAGCGGCGTGGAGGTGGAGGACTATACGGGCGGGGAGAATTTTAGCGGGTTTACCACGCGGTATTAAAAAAACGCAGGCTCCGCCAGGAACCGGATGGGGGTACGGTTCGGTGACGGAGCCTTTGTGGAGCCTTGCGACTCCAAGAGAAATTATCCGTCAATCGGGGTGATTGTGCAAACGGTTTTTTTGTTGTTTTTTTGGGCTTTGACCAACCCTGAAGCGAAGTTCAGACGATGTTCAGGTCCGTTTCCTCATAGTCTTTTTCGCCGATTTTGTATGCCTTTATTTCCGGCTTGTCCGGGTCTTTTAACCCCATGATAATCCAGCGAAAATCCGGGTCGGATGTCATCAGTGAGGCGTTGGCCTGATAGACGTCGGCAATGGACGGCACCGGGCTGGATTCGGTGTGGGAATGGTAGATGCACACCACCTCCAGCCCTTTTTCATCGCACAAACGATAGGCATGTTCGGTGGCCTTGGGGCCAATGCGAAACGTCATGGGGGAGCGGTCGATATTGTCCGCCGCCACCATGACCTTGACGAACCGGTCTTTATCGGCCCCCAGAAAGCCGCAGCACTCGTTGGGTTTTTCCCCAAGCGCGTGGCGGAGCATGGCGGCGTAAATCTTTTGGGGGATGGTGAGCATGGGCTTTTTTTACAAACAAAATGTGTTGATAGAAATGCTATGGTACCGGCAGGGTTCGCGCAAGGCGGCTGGCATCTGGCCGTTCCCGTTCAGGCGGTCTTTGCAGATGGGAGATCAAGGAAGATGAAACCATCCCCCCCTTATCTTTTGCGTACGTTGCTGGCACTGGCCGTATGGCTGGTGGTGGCGCCCGGAGAGGCGGCCCTGGGGTTTTCTCCGTACGTGGGCATTACCGGCGGCGGCACGCTGACCTATGACTATGGGGATGATGTCTTGTTTTACCTGAGCGGCGGGGCGTATGAGCCACCCGATGACGGGCGGGGGGCGATGACGGGTACCGCATTTGCCGGCATCCAGTTTTTTCCCGAGCTTGCGCTCGAGGTGGAGAGCGGTCGTTCGGCCCTGAACCATAACTGGGAAGTGGCATGGACCGGTGCCTATCTGGTGGTGGGTGGCGCGGGGGTGGACGAACTGGACGGGGGCGGCGGCTATATAAAAATGGGCCCGGTACGTACCCGCAGTAATGTCCGGGGGAAAGTGCTGCGGGACAACAAATTTGCGTTTGGCGGCGGCGTGGTCATACCGATGAACAAGTGGTTGCGGGGCCGGGGCGAAATTGTCTTGATGGACTTTGCCGGGATGCCCAGGCACACCGTGGTGATCATGATGCACCTGGGGCTGGTGGTATCGGCCTGGTAGGGGATGCGGGTTAGCTCTGTTCGCCTATCGCGCGGGCAAGAAAGCCGCCCAGGGTGAGCATTTCGTCCGGGTGAAAGTCGTCAAACTGAATGGCCATGCCAATTTCGTCAGAATAGACCACCCAGCCACGGCCGCTGACAGAGATATTGTCGTGCAGCATTTCCAGGTTGAACTCGCACGGCGCTTCATCGGGAAGGGGGAGGCTGCACCAGGTGAACATGCCGCGGGTGTTCAGGTTTTTCACCCACCCTTGCGTTTCGATCTGTTCGCCGCTCAGCAGGCGGATATTCACCGCCACCTGTCCATATACACTGGTGCGGGGTTCCCGATTGTCGGGAGTCGTTACGGGTCGTATGGGTCGCGCCTGTTGCATATCCAGATGCCTCCACTCACCCTCTCCTTGGCATTCTACGCGCTCTCCCGTAGCGTTCCCAGTCCTATACCGGTTCAGTACCTTCTTCGGTAAATGGGGGGGGAAACTTGAGTTGAGCGGGTAAACAGCACACGCGGGCTATTCATCCGGGGAGGGAATAATGCGCTCCGCGCCGGATGGTGTCAACAGGCTGTCTGGCTGTGCAGCGGGATCAGGCGGCGGTGGTCTGGAACCGCTCCAGGTGGCGGCTTAAGGCGTCGGCGGCCTCGGGCATCAGGTTATCGAACTGGATGGCCATGTGGCCCTGACGGGTGCTGACCACCCAGCCGTGCCCGGTTACATCCAGCCCGCCCTCGATCAGCTTGAGCCGAAAGTCGCACTCGGCACCTTCGGGCAGGGGGGTTTCGCACCACATGGACATGCCACCGGTGTTCACCATATGCACCGATCCCCGCACTTCCGGGAACTGACCGGTGAGGCCCACTTCCACGCCGATATCGCCCCGCACGTTAATGCGCGGCAGCCGGTTTTCCGGCGTGGTTTCAGGCCGTATGGGTCGCAGATTTCGCATCTTCCACACTCCATTTCAAATTCCACCCGAACAGATCAATCGGTAGATAGGCGAAAAAGCTTAAGAGTTGGGCAATAAAAGCCGTGCGGAGGGGAAAAACAGGGAAAGGTTGGTAGGGCGGGCCGTTTTCAGGGGCGGCCGTGTCCGCCGCTATTGCCACGGCCCATGCCGCCGCCTCTGGCGGTATCGGCCATGCCGGTGTCCATGGCGTCACCCGCGATACCCAGGCCGATGGGGCTGGCGGAGGTGGTGTCCACGGCGTCGGCGGCGGTGTTCAGGCCGGAAAGGCCGGAAAGGCCTGCGTCCAGGCCTGAGTCCAACCCTGCATCGCCAGCGTGCGGGTTGCGTACGGCGCTGGCCCTGAGCAGGCGCTCCACGTCGTAGATGGCGTCCATGTTGAGGCGCGAACCCACTTCGGGCCGACTGTTCCCGCCAGTTTCGGCGCGGGCGCCCTTGACGGCTTCCGGGTCCACTCCGGCTGCCCGCGCCAGGGCGCGCACGGCGTCCCAATCGCCTGCGTCCCGCGCGGCGAACAGGGCTTCCTTGTCGATGCCTGCGCCTGCCGTCAGGGCGCGCATGTCCACCAAATGGGCGAACGGGTCTTCGTTTGCGTCTGCGGCGATAATTTCTTCACGGGAAAGCAGCCCGTCGCCATCGCTATCGAGTGTGCCAAAGCTGGTGCTGTTTCCGGCAAATTCATCCGGGGTCAGCAACCCGTCGCCGTCTGCATCCATCTGCCCGAGTTTGCCTGCCGGGGTGGGGGCGTCAATGCCGCCGTCGGCCTCTGTGATGATGCCGTCGCCGTTCATGTCGATACGGGAGAATTGCTCGTTGCCCATGAAGAATTCCGCCTGCGAGATGCCGCCGTCGCCATCTTTGTCCATCAGCGAAAGCATGGTCTCAAAGCTTTGCGCGTGGGCCGGCCCAATGCCCACGGTGGCGCACAGCATCAGGGCGAGGCCCGCCAGCGTGGAAAGTTGGATGGGTTTTGCGATGGATTTCCGGTTACACATAAGTCGCTTTATATAGTGGGTGTTGAATGCCTTTGGCGCGGGGTGCGGCCCTATCCGCCTGATTTGTAAGCATAACATATGGCGTATGGCGGTCGGCTGCAAACGTGGTACGTTACGGGCACGGGTCGGATAAACCGTGCCGGTGCGCCATTTAAAAATGGGGGAACAGGATATGGTGGAAGTATGTTATCGGGACCTGCACCGCTACAAATATCAGTTGAAGCGGGCGTATGTGCACGATGTGGGGAGGATCACCAAAAAACCGGTGGACACGGGCTTTCTGAAGCTGGGCACGGACGGCAGGCTTACCATCCGTGAAAAGTACGCCTGGGATGGTCCCAGCGGCCCGGCCCCGGACACCAAAAGTTTCATGCGCGGGTCGCTGGTGCACGACGCCCTGTATCAGTTGATCCGCATGGAGGAAATTCCGGACCTGTATCAGGCCCACGCCGACCGGCTGTTGTACCGGACTGTCCGGGCCGACGGCATGTGGTGGTTCTGGGCCTTGTGGGTATACGGGGCGGTTTATGTATTCGGCTGGATGAGCGCCGTGCCGGGGAGTCAGGAAAAGATCAAGATCATCTGCGCCCCCAGTGGCAGGGAGTGCGATGAGGATGAGTGGGAGAGTGAGGGCGGAGTCGCCCGCCGTAAACAGCCGTAAAGGTTTTGGGGGTCGCGTCGGCGGGTTACTTGCGCCTGCGCAGCAGGGCCGCTCCGAGGAGTCCTGCGCCCATCAAAATCGCGCTGGCCGGTTCCGGCACCGGGATCGAAACGTCTATGCCTGCCAGGGAGAACTCGTGATTTTCCCAGCAGCTGCGGCAGCCGTACTGGGTGAGGATGAGTCCGGGGGCGGTCAGGGTGATGTAGTCGATCAGCGGGGTGTCGGCAAAGGTGATGATCAACTCGCCGTTGGTCCCGGTGGGTTGCACGGCGGAAAACGGCACCAGATCACCCCCGTTCAGCTGGTAATAGCCGATCTCGGTATACAGGCAGTCGGCGCTTGACTCGATGAACAGGTCGGTGATGTGCAGCGAGTTGAGGTACACACCCGGGGTGAGAATATCGACGATCAGCGACTCGAACCCTTCGATCTCATCGGTTTCGTAATCGGCCATCACGCCGATGCCGTCGGTTGAATCCCAGTACAGGGTTGCGTTCGGATCGGGGGTGGGGGTCAGTTCCAGGGAAACGCCGTCGATGGTGGTGGCGTAGCTGGTCTGGCCGTATGCGGCGGAAAACGCGCCCGGATCGCGGAAGTCGATGGAAAGGGCGAATGCGGCACTACCGGTCAAAACCATCGTGGCGATTACTGCTGAGCCAAAAAGTGCGCGAAACATGCCGATTTCCTTGTACAGGTGGAATAATCTCTTCGCGCAATAAGTGTGCAATTTGTTTGCCGGACTGTTGGCCCCCCTCAAAAAAATAAAAAACAGATGCATTATCAATTGGTTACGTATGTTCCTCGAACGGGATGGGATGGGTGCCGGGGGGTGGGTGCCGCGTAAATTGTTAAAAAACCTGACACCTTGCACCGCCTTTTTTATGGGAAACAGAGCGAGTGTTCTTTAAAAACAATGGGATAGCCGTTTTTTGGGGGTGTCCATTTTTTTTGCACCTGTTTTCTGTGGCAAGGGGCTGGATCGGGATTGTTTTTTAAAAACAGGTGGATACATGTGTTTTTCTGGTGGCGGTTTTCTTTACACTATCTGTTCGGAGTGGTGCTCCCTCCCCCCTCGCGGGAGAGGATTGGGGTGGGTACAACCCAAGCAGATAGGTAACACAATAGCCCAGGCAGATGGGTA
>CBDUXI010000086.1:0-10261 GCA_965371175.1 uncultured bacterium | reverse complement strand
GTGTTCCTGCCGGTCTGTGATGCCGAGGTTGCAGAGGAGGAACGCAGTATGCCCGCCAAGGTTTTGCCAAGGGGGGATGAAGCGGTTTTGCTGGTGGAGGACAACAGTTCCCTGCGCAAGCTGGCCAACCGTATTTTGACCCGGCAGGGATACAAGGTGCAGTCCGTTGGCAACCCGGCGGAGGCCCTGAGTTTTGTGGCAGATCACGGCGAGGATATCGATCTGCTGCTGACCGATCTGGTGATGCCCGGAATGAGCGGCACGGAACTGGCCAGGCAGATTACGCAGGAGCAGCCACGGACCAAGGTGCTGCTAATGACGGGCTATGCGGCCGATACCCTGAAGGGGCGCGGGCTGGATAAAGTGACCCAACATATCGTCCACAAGCCGTTCACGCTGGAAGGACTGGCGGCCAAGGTCCGCGAGGTGCTCGATAGCGGAGACCCTTTTTCCGGCTGAGGGCACCGCAGCATTCCGCGCCGCACCCCCCGGCGCGGACCGGCGCAGGGGCCTGGCGGGGGAGGGGGGGAATGAAGTATTGCATCCCCGGAATTGTGCCTGGAACTTTCTTGTCGGCGGTATCGTCTAAGGGTGGGTGGAATCCCGGCCGCGCGGTGGGTGCCGTGAGCTTCCTTCGCAGACCGGGTGTCCCGCAATACTTGCCGGCGGGTTGCACCGACGGACCCGCCAGGGGGCGGGCATATCAATCATTGAGAGAGGACTGGAGAGATGAATCTGAAGCCACGGATTGAGACGGTGCTGGGATTTGCCCTGATCGCCCTGTTTGCCACGACCAGCACGGCGGTGGCGGAGGGTCCTGGCCAGGCGATGGCCGCAGTGAGCGCCCAACTGGCGGTCGCCTCCGGGCATGCGGAGGCGCTGGAGGAAGAGATCAACCGTCAGGCGCCGCTGATCGCCCCGCTCGGGGCCAGCGCGGCCGAGGCCGTGCCCGGCGCGCACGACATCGGGCAGGGGCCAAAAGGGGGCGGCCATCCCGCCATGCCGCCGCGCCCGGCGCAGAAGATCACTCGCAGCATGGCCTCTGCCCTGGACGGTCTGGAGGCCGCCGTGCAGGAGGCGAACGCGCTGGCGGGGGGGAATGCGGCGCTGGAGCCCGGCATGGCGCACGTGCTGGCGAACGTCCGGCGCATGCGGGTGAATAAGGCACTGCCCGCCGATGCCGCCTCCCTTGGCCAGGAGATCATCATCGAACTGTTCGCCCTGGCCAACAACACCCGCATTCTGGAGGCGGAGGCTGACCTGCGCGCCGCTTCCGCCGCCCTGGGCAAGGGCCGGGCCGACGCGGTGCGGAACCATCTGGAGGCCGCCGCCCGCATGCTGGCCGAGGCCCAGAACAGGGGCGCCTACCACCTGGAGGACGACATCGCCACCCTCCGGGTCGTCCTGGCCCGTATAAAGAAAGGCGCCTCGCCCCGCGAGGCGGTGACCACCGACGCCATGGACGAGCTCATTGGCGACATTCACGGGCACCTGGCCGACCTGCGCGGCGATTGATCCGGATCCATGCGGGAACGGGCGGCGGACGTGGGTTTGGAGACCACGCCGCGCCCGTACCGCCGCGCCCTGATTGCCTGCCTGGAGTGGCGGGGGTACACCGTTAAATAGAAGACGCCATGGGTGCGGATGTTACCCATCTGCCTGATTGTACAGTGAGGGAATGGTGGCCGCATCGCCGATGCTGCCGGACCTGCTGCACTACCGGTGGGCCTGGGGAATTAAGTATTGTGTCCCCGGAATTTCGGAAAGTCCTCGTGCCCGGCACATGCCTCAAGGCCGGTCTCATCAACCATTCCCTGAAAAGTGGCCTGGGGCGCATGCGGGACAAAGCTGCCCACACACAGGGACTTCTTTGAAATGTTGGTGATCAGGCGGTTTCCCATTCTGAGCTCCCCCAGATAAAGGCCGTCGGGACCAAACACTTCCTCGCCCCGAAACCTGCCGATATGGCGCCCGTCGTGGGTCCACAGTCCGTCCCCGACCCGAGCGCCGAAGCACTTACCCGTCCACGTCCAAAGCCATTCCATTGGATTTACCCCCTTTCTCAACATCTTACGGACCCATTGCGGTCGTAGCGCCGAGCCGGTGAATGCCCGCACTTCAAACGTAGCTGCCCTATCAGGGTTTTCCATGACAAATATCATGCAACCAGGACTTGTGCGGCACTCCCGCGCATGAAGGGAAAGGGGATCAGGCTGCGCGGTCGGGCGGGGTCTTGTGCAGCATGAGGGGGTTGCTGTCCGGGTCGAGGGAAGGCGTGGGTGGAGACGGGCTTTGGGGAATCAGGTATTGTGTTCCCGGAATTCAAAAACCGGGAGCGGGTGAGGGGAAGCGATGGATATCGAAAAAGTTCAGGACTTTTTTTTCTGGTGCATGGTGGTCAATACCGGGATCTATGCGCTCACTGCCATTGCGGTATTTTTGTTTCGCGATCTCCTCTGCAAGATACACAGGAAGATGTTCGGGTTGGACGAAGAAACCGTTTTCAAATCGGTACAAACCTACCTGTCTTCCTACAAGCTGTTGATCACTGTTTTCAACTTCACGCCGTGGATTGCAATTCTGATCGTTAAATAACAGGCAGTCCCGAGCGGTCACACCAATCTGGCGATCGGTAACCGTAACCGGGGGCAGGCCTTCGTCCCCGGAAGCCGTTACAGGTTGCAGACGGCCTTGCCTTCGGCCATCAGGCCGACAACGATCCCGCGCCGCACTTCGGCGTTGTGGCCCGTCTCAAAAATGAGCACGTGGCTGGCCCCCTCGCGGGTGATGCAGTCGTAATGGGCCTGGGCCAGAAGCTTGTCGGTGATGGTCTCCTTCAGGCTTTCGGTCTGCCCAAAGTAGATGGGCCGCCAGCTTTCCCCGTCCGGAACGGCAAAAATATACACCCCGGAGGTATCGGGAAAGTCCTCGCCGATTTCATACACGGTAAAGGTGTACTCGTGCTGTTTTCCAGCTGTGTACCATGGAGCAGTTGCAAGCATGATCATTCCTCCCAAGCAAAGGGATGTGAGACTCGCTTGCTCCGCCCGTGCATGCCCGCCGCATGCCCCAACCGGATCGGGGCAACGGGCCTCACCTCAATTATAGAACTTTGGGCGGGGGCATGGGCGCGCGGGGGGCTGGCGGGGGAGAGGGGGAATGAAGCAGTGTGTCCCCGGATTTTGCGGTCAAGCCGCTGGCAGCCGTTATTCTTCGGGGTCCGAAAACTTCCTGATGAGCGACCTGAACAACTTTGACTCATCCCCCTCAAGGGGAACGAACTGAATCCCCATGCCCTTACCCTTATTATGAGCAACCCATCCTTTTATATGAATGTCTCGCGTTTCCATCTGATCCCTTCTAAACATCAAATGGAGTGCAACATGGGTTTCTGGTGGGAATTGCAGGGTGCCCTCGAAGTACAACCAACCCATGCTTACGTTCTCGGCCCAGCCGTAAACCTTGGTCCCGTCTCCGTCCACAATCGTAGCCGCAACCTTTATCGGGACACGGACATTAAGGCGGTGTTCACGGGTTCCGGGAGTTGAAACTGGTAGCCTGGGCCGTTGTCCCATCGGTAAACCTTCTGTCTGCCCCTCAACAAAGGGGTTGAGTCCTGACGAACCTCTGCGCCCCCCCTTCTATGGTCGGTTTCTACCACCGAACTCTTTAGCACTCTTTACACTTTGCCCCACCATCACGAAGCGCAAGGCCCCGCTGATGTGGCGGGAGGTGCTGCATTCCAGATGGGCTTGGGGGAATGAAGTATTGTGTCCCTAAAATGGCTACCGTACTGATTGTTTGGTAGTTGTCATACATCCGCTTTCCGTTATACTTTTCCGATGTTGGATGGGAGGGTGCCCCGCTTGCCTGGCCTCGCCCCGTCAGCAGGAACCCCCTTCATTCCTGTTAACGGGGCCTTTTTTGAGCAAGAATCGGAACTTGAGAAAACGTCCACATAAGCCACTTACTCCCGCCGATCAGCGCTCTCCAAGGGCCAGGGTACCGCCAGGGGTCCGTGTATTTCTCAATAAAGTGGGGCATACCGAGAAAACTGCTGGCTGGGCGAAGAACCTGTCCGATGGTGGAATGTTTGTCGAGTGCACTAAGTGCAAAGATGGGTTGCAACTGGATATCGAGGTGACAATCCAGGCCCTTGCCCGGCTGGGTGATACCGTTCAGAAGGTCAGACTGAACGGCTGGGTGGTCCACGAACAGGATGATGGCATAGGCATCCAGTTCGACGAACTGGATCGGGATGCACTTTTGACCATCAGAACCCTTGTCGATTTCTACCTGAAACGGCACGAGCAATAGCACGGCGCGATGTCTGATCTCAGCGAGGTTACAAAAAGCTGCGAGCGGTGCTTTGCCGACCCCGCATTCTTTGACACTTTTTTTCAGGAACTGCCATCCAGGGTCCCCGCCGTTAGCGATTTGTTTGCGGGGGCGGACGAGATCGTGCTCAAAACCTTCCTCCGCAAGGCCGTCACCCTGCTCCTGCTGGATGCAGCCGGTTCACCGCATGCAACGGAGTCGTTGGACCGTATTCGGACACGGCATGGACCCGGCGATTTGAATCTGAACCCGGACTGGTTTCCCCACTGGATCGAGAGCCTGATGGCGGCCATCAGTAAGCATGATCCCGAATACACCCTCGCCCTTGGGCAGAAATGGCGAGCGATCCTTAAGGTGGGGGTTCAGAAAGTGGTGCCGATACCCGACCCGTAGGGACAGCAACCGGTTGCAACCGGCTCGACGGGCTTTTGGTGATTTTCGGAATTCAAAAACCGGGGGAATTAAGTATTGTGTCCCCGGAATTCTGGATACGGGGGAGGCAAAGAACTTCCGGCTTGCCTCTGGTTGACATTTTTCACGTATTTCCAGACACTCGACCGGCTTATTTATTAAAAAAGATGGAGGATCTTATGCGATTGGCAAAGTCTGTTTTTGTGTTGTTGGCGGTATTTCTGGCTTGGACGGTTCCCGCCCACGCGCAGGGAACGGGGTCGACAGTGACCGGTAATCTCAATTTGTTCCTGGGGGCCAAGGCGTTGGACGATACCGACTGGGCTCCGGTGGATGAACATGCTGAAGTTGGTTTGGTGGGGGATATAAGAGCCGCCAATTGGCCGGTCAGCATTGAGGTGCGCCTGCTTTCCTCTGTGAGCGATACCGTCCTGATAGGGCCGGACCTTGTTGAAATGGAAACCTCCGAACTGGACCTGGGGGTCAGGAAGACGTGGGGTGCTGGCACCAACATGCACCCTTACGTCAGTGGGGGATTGGCGAAAATTGATGCTGAAGTCACCGTGCTCGGGGTGGGAAGCGTAAGCGACGATGGGGTAGGTCTTTGGGTGGCTGGCGGTATTTACTGGGTGCTGGGAGGGAGCTTTAACCTTGGGGTCGACCTGATGATTTCATCCGCCGAAGTGGACTTTGGCACCGGTGTCGATGGCAATATTGGTGGCGGGCACTTCAACTTTCTGGCGGGGTTCCACTTCTAGGTTGAGGCGTCTCTGAATCCGGAAGCGGTTGAAACAGGCACAAACGGCCAGCCTTTCCGGGCTGGCCGTTTTGTTTTTTGACCACCTGCTGTATTCCGGATGAGCCGGGGTGGTTACTCAGTCGAGCAGAAACGCCAGCCGGTCATCGGCTTTTGCCGGGCTGATTTCCAGAATTTCGGCGCTGACGACTTTTTGCGCCACAAACGGATCGTCGTTTACCCTGCTTTGCAGATCGGCCAGCGAGGTATTGTGCGCCACAATCGCCCCGCCCAGGTTGGGCTGAAGGCTGCCGGCCAACAAAAACACGCCGTCATCAAACCCGCGTTTGATCCATGCCTTGTGGCCTTCCATAAACTGGCCGGCCTGGTCTTTGTTGCTGGAAAATTTGAGCAGCACGGTAAACATCGGATTTTTTCCCCTGTTTGAAAGATAAACCTGGTGGGCCGGGTACCCGGCCTGCCCGCCATTATAGAATCCTGGGCGGGGGAATGCCCGCGCGGGGGGCTGACGGGGGAGAGGGGGAATCGGGTATGGTGTCCCTGGAATTGTTAATCGGGGTTGCATGGATCTACATGGAAAATTTCAACTATTTTGTCATTGCCCGCGCACTGCATGTCTTGAGTGTGGTGGTCTGGATTGGGGGCGTGGCGTTTGTGACGACGACCCTGATTCCATCGTTAAGGAGAGTGACAGATACGGAAAACCGGTTGAAATTGTTTGAAGAGCTGGAAGGAAAGTTTGCGCTTCAAGCACGGTTCGTTACCGTAATCGCCGGGATTTCCGGCTTCTATATGCTGCACTTTATGGATGCCTGGGGCCGGTATCAGCATATCCAGTTTTGGTGGATGCATTTGATGACGCTGGTCTGGGTGGTTTTTACGGTTGTGCTGTTTGTTCTGGAGCCGTTGGTCCTGCACCGATGGTTCCATGCGAAGGCCACAACAGATAGTGAAACGGCCTTCGCATGGCTGCATCGAATGCACAAGATATTATTGACGCTCAGTGGGCTGGCCATTCTGGGTGCGATGTTGGGGTCCCACGGATATGCGTAAGCTTTCCTATCTCGGAATTCGTGTCCCCGGAATTCCAAGCCTTTGATAATCAAGTATTTTGCCCCCCCCCTTTTCTTTTTTTTCTTTGCGGGATAAAATCCCGCCCGGGGGCCATACCTGAAAAGGAGTTGGGTCATGACATTCCGCCCCAGCAAATCCCGCCGGATAGAGGCCGGGTTTACCCTGATCGAACTGATGGTTGTGGTGGCGATCATCGGCATCCTGGCTGCAATTGCCATCCCCCGCTTTCAGAACTACACGATCCAGGCGCACCAGGTCGAGGCCGACGAGATCATGGGTGCGGTCTATACAAGCCAGTTTGCCTACCAGGCGGACAACAACACTTACGGCGATTCCGAGGCCGTCCTGGGGATTGAGATGAAAGGTGCCCGGCAGTATTCGGCGGTGGCGTTCACCAACGTCACCAACACCACCTTTACCGCCACCATTACCGCCAACCTGGACAGTGACGCAACGCTGGACACCTGGGTAATGACCGAGGCCAGCGTTGAGGCGAGCCACGCCTGTAACGACATAAGTAACACGGCTGCCGGTGGAGGCGCCTGCTAAGAGAAGGGCGGTCCTTTTTTCCTGTTTTGTGCTCGCCCCTTGCGGGAGAGGGCAGGGGTGAGGGGGCGGTGGCCGCATCGCCGATGTGGCCGCTATGGATGTGGGCCTTAAGAGGATGGGGTGATCGTCCGCACCGATCCGGATACGGGGGAGACGGTGGGGTTTTTTGGGTTGGGGTGAAGGGGGGCATGCCCTACTGCTTTGGCAGGTATAAAAAAGGCCCACGCAAAACGCGCGGGCCTTTTGGTGCGAGCGGATTCCCCTGCTTTCAGAGATCAGCCGTTCTGCCTGCGCCGCAGCAGCGCCGCGCCAGCCAGGCCCAGCCCCATCAGCAGGAGGGTGCCTGGCTCGGGAACCGCTGTCGACAGGTTCATCTGGAACGACAGGTCGAAACTGGGAATTTGACTCCAACCGATTGTGGTCAGCAGGCCGAAGTTGTTGCCATTGTTCAGGAACACGAGATTACCACCGGCGTAGTTATTGGAGGAAATCGCGTCCACGGCCGATGTCCCGGGGGCACCGTCGAACAGGTTCGAGACAGTGAAGAACGCCACGTACTGGGCGCCGTTGGTGAGCGATAGACCGCCGGTGTTGAGGGTGAACGCCTCGAATCCGCCGGAACCACCGTTGTTGGTGGTGGACATGGCGGCACTCTGGTACAGCACCGGGCCGGCGGCCATGGCCCCGTTCCACGCCATTACGTACGCTTCAAAGTCGACAAAGTCGGGGTTGAGCCAGTCGTCGACGTGGAACGTGAAGTCGTCCAGCACGTTGTCGGCACCGACGGTGAACGTCTGCCCGATGGTGGCGGCGTTGGGTTCGCCAAACCCCGTAATGGGGTTGTGGACACCACCGGAGGTATCGATGGACAGCGCCTGGGCGGTACCGGCACCCAACATCCCCAACACAAGCACCGCACCCAGCGCGGCCGCCTTTAGTTTGTAAAACATGGGGAAACTCCTTTTCCTGGCCCCATCTTTTTTCCAAACCAAACTCCGGGGCCGCTGCCCCCTGCTTATAGGAGGAGCAATCCCGGTGCCATACAATAAAAACCAATAAATACAGGTTGTTATGAATTTATCCTGGGGGGCGCCTCCCGAAAACTGTAAAGAAATCCTACACTTCAGATTGAATCAATCGTCCTGCTCGTTAAAAAAATACAAACGAATCAGTTAGATACGGCATAAATAACCCATTATTGGTGATGTAAAAAAAACTGACAGTACACTTGAACCCTCGCCACCCAGGTTGGAAATAAGTCAGGTAACCAGCTGATTGTTATGCATATTTTATGTTTTACCCGTGAAGGCTGTGGGGTGTAAAAAAACCGGACACTTACAGAGGGCGTGGCCGCCGGACCTGCTGCATGACCGGTGGGCCGGGGTAATTAAGTATTGTGTCCCCGGAATTCTGCATGACAAATATCATGCAGCACATCATCTGTGCGGCACGCCCGTCCGAAAAGAGATAAAGGGAGGTCTCGCCGAAGGGGAACGGGGCATCCGGTCAGGGTTGAAAGGCCGCAGGCATCAGCCCTATTATTTCAGATGTGTTGATCATTTTTGGAGGGTTTGGACATGCCACATAAATCAATGGCGGAGTTTCTTGAGGTGGAGGCTGCGTGGGCTGCATACAAGGCCGCCGAGGAAGCCTGGTTCCAGACTCCCACCGACCAGGACCTGTTCAAGGAATCGAGGGACCTGTGGGATAAATACGATGCCATTCGGATCCGGTTTAAGGATGCGATTGAGGTGTAGGGTTCTCGCGCCAATGCTCCCCAATGCCCCGTCGGTCCGGTGGGGGAAAGGCCGGGGGGTGGGATGGGCCTTTGGTAATTAAGTATTGTGTCCCCGGAATTCCAGTATCCTTGGAATTCCAAACAGGGCACTTTTCCCAAAGGGCGCGGTGGGAAATGCCACCGCGCAATTTGACACGGCCAGATAAAAATGGCTACGGTGTGGGCAGATCCAAAGAGCAGGCCGAATGGATTCCGCGTGGGTTTGTGGTCATGGACGGCGTCATGGCGCAGGGGAATGCTGATGGGCAGGATACTTTCATATCCGATTCTTTCCGGACCCGACACAACGGGTGTGCCCGCCGGACCCCCAAGCCCAAATACAACACCTTATTCAAAGTGGAGGGAGAGCGATGAAGCTAACGAATTGCAAGTCGATGTATTTGGTGGCGGTCCTGACTGTCTTTATGGTTGGGTTCTCGGGCAATACTTTTGCTGCGCCGGATTTGAGCCTCACCTCGGATGGCAAGGTGCCGGGTGGGCCGTTTGATTATCTTCAGCGTCAGATTGACGACATCCAGTTGATCCCCGGACCCCAGGGTCTGGCCGGGACCGACGGACTGAACTGCTGGGACCTGAATGGTAACGGCGGGTTCGACCTGTTAACCGAAGACAATGATGGCAACGGGGTTCCCGGCGCCGCTGATTGCCAGGGGCCGCAGGGCGTGGCCGGTACCGATGGGGCCGATGGGTCTCAAGGAATACAGGGTGAACCGGGTGCCGATGGCGCCCAGGGAATACAGGGTGAACCGGGTGCGGATGGTGCCCTGCCACTCGCCGGAGTGGTCTGTTCGGCTGGTTCGTTCGTCGCCGGATTCCTTTCTAGCGGGGAACCCATATGCAGCACACAAAGCCCGCCGGGCGTGATCGGCGCCGATTGTGGAACCACGTATGTCTGGGCCGATGTTCCCAGTCAAACGGCAGAGCTCGTCACCGGCACAAGCGCGGATTCAATCGTCATCAACGCCGTCGATGTGCGGAACTGCGACCTGCGGCTCATGGACTGGGGACAGTGGGTCTACGTGCGGGCGTCTGACTTCTCGGGAGCTAATATGGCTGGGTCGAATCTGCTCGACAGCGACTTCTCCGGAAGTCTGCTCGACGGGGCCAGGCTTTGGGGGCTGGAGATGAGTGGCTCTTGCGGGTTCTACTCCTCGAGCCTGCGCAATGCCGATCTGCTGGGTGCAAACCTGACCAGCTGCAATATCTGGGACAGCGACCTGACGGGAGCGAATTTTACCGGAGTGATCGGGCTCGACACCATCAACTGGGACAACGACACCTGCCCGGATGGCACTTCTAGCGACCTAAGCGATGGCGACGGCTTAACGTGTCTC
>CBDUXI010000085.1:0-10266 GCA_965371175.1 uncultured bacterium | reverse complement strand
AGGCCCCACGGCCCACATCGGCGGATTTACGACACGGAGCGTTACCTGACATGTAAATACCTGTTGCACGGTGTCATTGTCCACTGCCCGAAGGTGGAAAAAGAGGTGCGGGAGCAACTGGGCTTCAAGGGACCCGTGGTGGTGATTCCCCACGGCAACTTTATCGGCCACTATCCCGATACCACCAACCGGGCCGCCGCCCGGCGGGAACTGAACCTTACCGGAAACCGGTTTGTCTATCTGCATTTCGGCGCCATCCGTCCGTACAAAGGGCTGGAAATATTGCTTGCCGGGCTGGCCGTGCCCAGTTGGAGCAACGCCTTCCTGCTGATTGCAGGAGGTGGGGACGAGGCGTACATCCACGAGCTTCAGCAGCGGGCCCATGACCGTCCGGTACGGTGGGACGTGGGCTACGTGCCGGATGCGGCGGTGCAGACCTACATGCACGCCGCCGACGCCGTGGTGCTGCCGTATGCCAACGTGACCACCAGCGGCAACCTGATCCTGGCCATGGGGTTCGGCAAGCCGGTGGTCATTCCGGCGGTGGGGTGCATACCCGATATGGTGAATGACGCGTTTGCCGTCACCTACAACCCGGACGGTCGGGTCGATGCCCTGGCCGATGCGCTGGAGAGGGTGCGTGGGCTCGATCCCGAAAAAGCGGCAGAGGCGGCCATCCGGCAGGCCAAAAAATGGGACTGGGAAACCATTGGCACAAAAACCATGGCCTTCTACGAAACGCTGGGAAAATGACCGTGAAACGGCCTTTTGTGTCCGTGGTCATCCCGGTATTCAACAATGGGGATACCCTGGGCCGGGTGCTGGATGGACTGGCCGCACAAACCTGGCCGGACGGCCGGTTCGAGGTGATTGTCGCCGACAACAACTCCACCGATGACTCTGCGGATGTGGCGGCAAAAAAAGGAGCGAAGGTGGTCACGGAGACCGACCGGCAGAGTTCCTACGCCGCCAGAAATAAGGGGATCGAAGCGGCCAAAGGCGAAATTCTGGCATTTCTGGACGGCGATTGCGTGCCGGCCCCCGGCTGGCTGGCCGCAGGCGTTCAGGCCATGGAAGATGCGGGGGCCGACCTGGCCGGAGGGCGTATCGACATCAGTGCCGACGGCGGCTCCGAACTGCTGGCCCGCTACGAGCGCTTAAGCTATGTGCGGCAGGCCGAAACCGTGGCAGAGCACGGCACCTCCGCCGGGGGAAACCTGTTTATCCGCCGCACAGTGATCAAAAAAATTGGTCCGTTCCGCGCCGATCTGGCCTCGGGGGGCGATGGGGAAATCTGCATTCGCGCCCGCCGCGCCGGGTTTGCCATGGCCTATGCCGACGACGCGGTGGTGACCCACCGGGCCATCGGCAGTGTGACAGCGCTGCTTGGCCGCTATCACCGGCTGGGCAAGGGGGAGGCGGCCCTCGCCCGGCACGACGTGGCCCCCATTCGGGATACCGGGTCCACACTGCTTTCCCGCAAGGTTGATTATATAAAGCGGGTGTGGCGTGCGGACCGGGTGCCGGTGGACCAGCGCGTCGCCATTGTTTTGTTGAATCTGGCCGCCAGCGTGGCCCAGTTACTGGGCAGCCGGGCCAGTCAGGAAAAAAGTGCGGGCGACGCGGCCAGAAGTCTGACCACCCTGGCGCTGCTGGCGATCCTTTTTGTCATCGCCGTAACCGTGCGCTGGCAGCCGCAGGCAGAAGAGGTGCTCTACCCGGATGCCGCCCAGTACATGCGGCAGGCGGTGGGACACTTGCAGGGAGAGGCTTCCATCTCGCCGCCGTGGATACGGGTGACGGGGGGCGGGCCGGTTTACCCGGCCCTGACGGCGCTGTTTGCGTTCAGTCCCGCTGGCGTGGAGACGGCGGGCCTGTGGATTTCGCGCCTGTCCGGCGTGGCCATCGTGCTGTTGACCGCATGGCTTGCGCTCCGGCTTTTTGGCCTGTGGGCGGGAGGGCTTGCCGGACTGCTTGCGGCGGTAGAGCCCCGGCTGGTCCATTTTTCTCAGGTGAACCTGACCGAATCGTTGTTTGTGGCCCTGTGGCTGGCCGTCGCCATCTGGGCCCTGCGTTTGCTGGAAGGCCGGGGGCGCCGGTGGGAGATGGTTGGTCTGGGCGCGCTGCTTGCCACTGTGGGGCTCACCCGGGCGGTGGGGGTGGCGATTATTCCGTCCGTCATCGGCCTGCTGCTGGTGATGGGTCCGCTGATATTGAAAGAGCCGCCCCGGGTGTGGCTAAAGCGGGCGGCGCTGGTGGGGGGTGCGGCGCTGCTGGTGCTGGGGCTGTATCAGGGCATTGCCTGGACCTCCGGCTGGCATACGGCGCTGGACAGCCATGCGCCCCAAAGTCTGGTGGCGTTAAATAACGGTGGCGCGTCTGCACCATCTGCCATCGAACGGGAATCGGCTGGTGTGATCCGGGCCGTAGGCATCGTCGGCAACACCCTGTACAGACAGGCGGTGTTGTTTCCCAAGCTGTTGCCCGGTACGGTGTGGGCGCTGTTTGCCATTGGCCTGATTTACCGGCTCTCCCGCTGGCGGAAAAAGCCCAATGTGGCCGACCCGTTCCTGCTGGGGATGGTGGGACTATACCTGCTCGCCCTGGCGGTGGTTGGCACCGCCTGGCCCCGGTATTTGCTGGCGACGACCCCGTTTATTTTCCTGTATGCCGGGGTCGGTCTTGCCGTCCTCGTCGGGTGGGGCGGGCGGCTGGCTGCCGGGCGCATCCCGTCGGCTCCGGCGGCGGTGGCGGCGGGTGCCGTGCTGATTGGCGCCGTGGCGGTCATCGGCACCCACGGGATATTTACCGTGCCCGACCGTACCTACATGCCGGTGCGGGAGTTGGCTGAACGGGTGGTCCACACCACCCCGCTGGCGGAACCGGTGATGGTGTTTGCCGATCACGCCTATTTGCCGTACTACCTGAACGGCTACTGGCGGGGGCGCGCGTTGTCGCCGGAGCGGGTGGCCAATACCCCCGGTGGCAGCCGGGTGGTGGCGCTGGACGCCGGCCACATGCAATCGTGGCCCCCGGCGTGGAAAAAGGGCGTGGTGCGCGGGGCGGATGTGGGACCGTTCCGGCTGATCGCCCAGCAATTCACGCCGGACTACCGGGGGCTCCTGAGTGTGTATGCGGATGCATCCCCCAGGCCCACGGTTTCGGGTACCGGCGCGGCGCTGCTTGCGGCGGGGAGACTGCAGGCTGCCCGCAAGGCGTTCGCCGTGACAGGGAACACAGCCCGCGGTCCCGGCACCGTTGAAACCGTGCTGGGGCAGTACTTTCCAGAGCGGCTGCTGTACGCTCACAATTATCTGCAACAGGCCGGGGCGCTGAATCCGGACGCAAAGGTGGTGAGCACGCGGGTGTGGTGGGCGCGGCCGCCGGGGGAAATCTACCTCACCATGGACGACGTGGCGGTGCGCTGGAACCGGGCCGCCGTAGCGCTTGCCACGGGCGATGCAAAAAGCGCGTGGCGAGACGTACAGGCCCTGTCCCGCACGTTTTTGGAAGACCACCGCTATGCATATCTGCGCGGGCTGACGCTGATGCGTCTGGGTCATGTGCAGGAGGCCGAGGCCACCCTGCGTATGGCGCGGGCCGGGTTGCCGGACGATCCGGGGGTGACCATGGCCTGGGCCAACGTGCAGGCCACGCTGGGCAAGTATGCCGAGGCCGCTGCCCTGTATGTGGAAGTTCTGGCGGCGGATCCCGACAATGCGGGGGGTTGGCTCAACCTGATTCAGACCCACCTGATGACCGGCGACCTTGCGGCTGCCAGACGGGCGGTGGCGCAGGCGTCCAGACTGAAAATGGACCCCAAAAACGCCAGACGGTTTGACCTGTTGACGTTGCAGGTCAAAATGAAGTCCCGGTTGCAGGACGCATCTTCCAACACGCCCGGCTGACCGTGCCGGAACTCCCCGAGGTTGAAACCACCCGCCGCGGCATTGCCCCCCATGTGGAAGGCCGGGCGATCACACAACTGGTGGTGCGTGAGGCGCGGCTGCGCTGGCCGATCCCTGGGGAAACAGCCTCTATTCTACGTGGCCGCACGGTGGAAAGGGTGGCGCGCCGGGCCAAGTATCTGGTGCTTGAATGCCGGGGCGGCGGCGGTATTCTGATCCATCTGGGCATGTCGGGCAGCCTGTCCGTGGTGCGGGCGGATATCCCGGCAGGCCCCCACGACCGGTTCGATATCGTCTTTGCAGGGGAAAATTGCCTGCGCCTGAACGATCCGCGCCGCTTCGGCAGCCTGCACTGGGTGCCGGGCGACCCGTACGCCCACGCCCTGCTCAAGGATATTGGCCCCGAGCCGCTGTCCGCAGCGTTTGACGGAGCGTATCTGCATGCCCGTTCACGCGGGAAAACCCAGGCGGTTAAACACTTCATTATGGACGGGAAGGTGGTGGCCGGGGTGGGCAACATCTACGCTAACGAGGCCCTGTTTTATGCGGGCATTTATCCCGCCCGCGCCGCCGGACGCATTTCCCGTACCCGCTACAACCGGCTTGCGGGGGAAATCCGCACGGTGCTGCAAGCGGCCATCCGCCAGGGCGGCACCACCTTGAAAGACTTTACCGGCGGCGACGGCAAGCCGGGCTACTTTCAGCAGCAGCTTGCCGTGTACGCCAAAGACGGGGAGGGGTGCCCCCGCTGCGGCGCCACGATCCGCCGTCTTTCTCTGGGGCAACGGGGCGCGTTTTACTGCCCCGCCTGTCAGCGTTAGGGCGAAGTGCCTGTGGGACGGGGGTGCATTTTTTCCAGTTCGGGGGTGACCATGCCCCGATTTTGCGCCATCTGCCACAGGGCGTCCCCCCGCTCCGGGGCGTTCAGCATCCGGTAGATGACCATCAGGTTCACATAGGACCTGGGATCGTCCGGCGCAAGCTCCAGCGCCTTCTCCAGCGCGGTTGCGCCCGCTTCCACATCGCCTTCCCGTGCGTGCATTACCCCCAGTTTGCCATAGGCCTTGGCGTATGACGGGTTCAGTTTGATGGCCCGTTCATAGGCGCTTCTGGCCCGTTGCAGGTCCCCGGTTTTTTCCAGGTAGTGGCCCAGGTTGTAATGGGCCAGGGCGTCCGGCTCAGACAGTTTGATGGCGGTGTGCAGCGCCTCGCCCGCGCCTTGCATATCCCCCAGGTCGGTCAGGGCACCGCCCAGGTTGGCGTAAGAGCTGGCCTCATCCGGGTAGAGGTCGATCGCTACCTTGTAGTGCATCACCGCCGTTTCAAGCTCGCCTTTGGCGTGGAATGCCGAACCCAGGTTGGCGTGGGCGCGAAAGTTGGTGGGCGCTTTGGCCACGGCGTCGCTCCACAGACGCATGTCGCTGCTCCATACCGGGTTGCGCCCCACCGTGCCGACGCACAGCAGGATCAGAATCAGCCCGCCCGCCAGCGCCTGTTGCCTGCCGGTGCCGAAACGTGCGGCAAGCAGGCGCAGCAGGGAAAAGGCGGTCAGGATAATGCCCGCCGCCGCCGCATACCCTCGGCTTTCCTGCAACGGCGTATTCATGGGCAGCAGGGTGGTGGGCAACAGCACAATCAAAAACAGCCCCCAGCCCAACAGCAGCAGGGGCGCCGTCCGGCGCATCATCACGGCCCCGGCGGTGGCGCCCGCAAGCAGCAAGCCACACCCGGCGCTGGTCAGGTTGGGTCCCTCCGCACCGGGAAATTCATGCACGATGGACAGCCCCACCGGCAGCAGCGTGAGCTGGACAAACCGGGTCAGCACCTGCGCCTGCAGCCACAGGTTGTCGGCCACACTGCGGGTATCCCCGCCGCCTGCCAGCACGTGCAGAAAGTAGCTCGCGTGCCCCTGCCAGATTAAAAACACCAGCGCCGCGCCCATCAACACCCCGTGCAGGCCGTAGCCGTGCACTCCCCAACGGGCCTCTTTGGGCGGGGGGTAGACCAGGTCGTAGAGCAAAAACAGCAGTGGAATCACCACCGCCACCTCTTTGGTGAGCAGGGCCAGCAGCGTCAGGAAAAACGCCCCGGCAAGGGCGGCAAGACGCACGCCTCCCTTGCCCGTGCGGGCGTGGATAAAGCAGACCAGTGCCGCCAGCGTAAACACGCCGCTCTGGAGCGAGGAGCGGGCGGAAATGTAGTTGATCGCCTCCGTGTGAAACGGCAACACCAGAAAGGCCAGTCCCGCGCCCACCGCCCACGGGAACGTCAGACCGGCTTTTGCGGCCAGCGCCACCACCAGCAGCGCACCGGCCACGTGCAACAGCAGGTTGTACAGGTGATACCCCACCGGGTTGTAGCCGCCAATCTGATAGTTGAGGGCATAACTTGCCAGCAGCAGCGGGCGGTAGTGCAGGGCCTTCTGTTCGGTGCCGGAAAAATAGTACTTCCCCCTCTGGAGGTGGAAGTAGTCCGGTATCTTGCCGCTATCACGCAGGTGGTGATTATTGACGATGTGGTGCTGGTCGTCGTAATGAAACGGGTTGTTCAGTCCGTTTGCATACAGGGCCAGGGCGATGATGCAAAACAGTACAAAAAGAGCCGTCCAGCGCCGCAAACCGCTTGCCATCACTTGCCCGCCTTTACCCGGTCCAGCCCTTTTGCAGCGGCCCAGCACCAGACGAACTTGGCCACGTAGACCATCGGCATGGTGGCAATATCGCGCAGCAGTTCCGGGTGGCGCAGCCAGATACGCGCCGTGGCTGCCGCCGCAAGCACCGGGGAGAACAGCCGCAAAGTCCATGCCGATTTAAGAAACCACGGCGTATCCAGCAAGTCCGCATGACGGCCGCGCACCACGATGGAGTCGGGTGCCCAAAATGCCGCGTGGCGCAAAAACCCGGCCAGATCGGTGCGTATATGCCGGTGGGCGGCGCGGGCGCCCGGTTCAAAATGCATGGGCATGCCGGTGCGGATCAGGCGCATCATCAGATCGAAATCTTCGCCGCACACCAGGCCTTCATCAAACCCGCCCACTTCGGTGAGCGGTGCCTTGTCCACGCACAGGTTGGCGGCGGACAGGTGAAACCCTTGCGGTGGGCCTTTGGGGGTGGACGGCAAAAATCCGTGGGCGGCGGAAATATTATCGGCCACCGACCAGTAGCCGTCCCGGTCGAAGGTGAGCGCCCCGCCCACGATGGGATGCCCTTCGTCTCTGGCATCCAGCATCCGCCGCATCCAGTCTTTTTCGGGCACGCAATCGGAATCCAGAAACAGCAGGGTGGTGCCTTTCGCCTGAGAAATGGCCTCGTTCCGGGCTTCCGACGGGGTGAAGTCGCGGGGGGTCTCGATGGACCGCACCCGCGGATTTTGCGGGATGATGCCGTGCCGGTCGCGGCCCACCACCACCACCTCGAACGGTTCATCCACCCCCGTCTGGGCCAGGACGGCCAAAACCGTCTCGCCGATGCGGGGGCTGTGCAGGTTGGGAATCAGTACAGAGAGCCGCAATGCAGTGATGCCGACGTTAAGGGGTCAAGTCGGGCGGTCTTGTGTACCGTCCGCGCCCGAAACTGTACCACACCTTGCCCCGATCCCCGGAGTTTGCCGCCCTTATTTCCGGGCCGGATGTGGTATCCTGTTCCGCTTTTGCCATGCGTGTGCATACCCTTTTTATACCCCTTCTGCTTGCCGTCCTGATGCTGTCGGTGGCGCTGATCCCTGCCCAGGCAGCGGACGACTTGCCCGGCGGCATCGTTGAGCGGGTGGATATTGTTGGCAATCACCGGATTGAGGCCACCACCATCCGCGGTGCGCTGGGCACAAAACCGGACCAGCCCCTCTCCCGGGAGACGGTACGCCAGGATATCGAGTCCATCTTCTCTCTGGGGTTCTTTGACGATGTGGTGATAGAGGCCGTGGCGGAAACGGCGGGGGTGGTGGTGACCGTGCGGGTGACGGAACTGCCGATCACGGGGGTCATCTCGTTTGCGGGCAACAAAAAAATACTGAAGGACACCCTGAAAGAGCTGGCCGCAGGGCTTACGGAGGGGGAGTTTCTTTCCGCTTCCCAGGTGGCCCGGGTGAGCGACTTTATTTTAGTCAAATACGACGACGAGGGCTTTCGGAATGCGTCGGTGGTGCCGGTGATCTCCGATGCCCCCGCACCGGCCGGAGAGCGGCGGGTGGATGTGGTTTTTGTGATCGACGAGGGTCCAAAAACCAAAATCCGCAAAATTGTCTTTAGCGGAAACGAGCGCTATTCCGACCGGGTGCTGACCAAGGTGATCAAGACCAAAAAGCGGTTCTGGCTGACCAGCTGGCTGACCGATTCGGGGCTGTACAAGGCCAGTCAGGTATCCGAAGACCTGCTGCGCCTGGAAGATTATTACCAGAACAGCGGCTATCTGGACGTGGTGGTGGGCGAACCGGATGTGGCCTTAAGCGACAACAAACGCTGGTACAAGCTGACCTACCCCATCACCGAAGGACGGCCCTACAAGATCGGACGGGTGGACTATCAGCATCAGGGGCTGGTGCTGGAAAACACACTGACTAAAGATATTTCCATGCGGTCGGGCGACACCTATGACCGTAGCCAGATCCGCCGTGCCATGGCCAGCCTGACCGACCGGCTGGGCGAGCACGGCTACGCCTCCTCCCAGGTGAGCCCCCGGCTGGCACCCAACCCGGAAACAGGACAGGTGGACCTGTTGTTCGATATCGAGGAAGGGGAGCAGGTTTACATCCGCCGCATCAACATCATCGGCAACGACAAAACCCGCGACAAGGTGATCCGCCGGGAGATGCGTCAACAGGAGGGGGATATCATCAATACCACCCTGTTCCGCCGCAGTTTCCAGCGCATCAACAACCTGAATTTTTTTGAGAGCGTCGATATCGAGCCGGTGCCGGTGGATGAAGGTCAACTCGATCTGGACGTGCGGGTAAAGGAAAAATCCACCGGTCAGTTTTCCATCGGCGGTGGATTCAGTTCGGTGGACGGTCTGGTGGGGTTGCTGGAAATCACCCAAGGCAACTTCCGGGGCAAGGGGCAGACCGTTTCCGGGCGGTTTGAGCGCAGCGGTCGCCGCACGGTCTATAACCTGAGATTTCGTGAACCGTACCTGCTGGACAGCCATTACTCGTTCGGCTTTGACCTGTTCAAAACCGAGCGCGATTTTGAATCGTACGAGGAAAACCGTTCCGGCGGCGGCATAAACGTGGGGCGCAGACTGGGGGAATACACCAGCGGATCGGTTTCCTACACGTTTGAAGCGCTGAACCTGCAGGGGCTGGACCCGAGCGACCCGAATCTTTCAGCCGTGACCCGGGAACTGGCGGAGACACCGGACTCAACCACGGGATCGGTGGGCTTCTCCCTGTCCAGAGATACCCGCGACAATATTTTTGACCCCCGCAAGGGCACCCGGAATGTATTGCGGATGGAGGTGGCAGGTCCCTACCTGGGCGGCTCCAACGACTTTATTAAAGGCACGCTGGATTCCAGCGTGGTGGTGCCTGTCATTGGCTCATCCACCATGACCTTTCGGGGCCTTTACGGGGCCGGAAAAGGGTTTGGCGGCAAGCGCCTGCCACCGGGCGAGCGCTTTTTCGTGGGGGGTATTCACACCGTGCGCGGGTTCGACTACGGCGAGGCCGGTCCCCTGGATTTCGATACGGACCCCGGAACCATCAACACCCTGGACCCGGTGGGGGCGGAGCAGGAGGTGGTGTTCACCGCCGAGTTCGGTTTTCCGCTGGTGAAGGAGGCCAACCTGAAAGGCGCCCTGTTTGTGGACTGGGGCGCGGGGTTTGCCCGGGGCAATGCCGTTGCACTGAGCGAACTGAACCTGAGTTGGGGGTATGAAATCCGCTGGATTTCCCCGCTGGGGCCGTTGCGCTTCGGGTTCGGCTGGGTGCTGGACGATCAGCGTCCGCCGGAGTTGCGTAGAAACGGCCAGCAGTTGTTTACCATCGGTACGTTTTTCTAGGATCGCCCGGACAGGGCGGCGCGGTCGCCGCTTGGTCGTTGCAAGCGGTTCAAAAAAACGGCGATAGTCGCCCTGAATTGGTGGAATGGCTGCAATCCATGTATTATTTTTCGGTTTATCTTCCGGGGTTCGTCGGTAAAACCGGATACCCCGCAACAGGAAATGGATTAGGGATCATGAACATGAACCGGTACATACGGTTGGTTGCGCTGGTGGGCGCGTTGGTACTCTGGCTGGGCATGGGCACCGAAGCCCACGCGGCGGAGCAGAAAACCGGCTGGATCAAGGCCCAGCGGGTGCTCGATGAAACCAAGGCCGGCAGGGACATCAAAAACCGCATCGAAGCCTTCGTGTCCAGTCGCCAG
>CBDUXI010000084.1:0-10363 GCA_965371175.1 uncultured bacterium | reverse complement strand
CGGAAAAGGCACTCGTGCTCGCGCATATTGCAAAATACCCTGCCACTGGTGGCAGAAATTCGCCCCCAATCGCTTTTGGTTCAAGCAGAACGGTCTCATCTTTAACTGAAAACACCGTGTTTTGCGGGGCGTTGGTCTACGACCTTAACTTGGATGACGAATTTGAGGTTTTTTTAGAAGAAAGACCTGCTAAGGGTGAGTTGGACTGGCGACCAAGTTTGTATGAAAGTAGCCCGTATGGGTCTGATACTGATCATATATGCAATATTATAAAATTTGATTCAACAGATGTTTTAAGGTGCCATCAAAAAGCAAGATATACGCCAACTTCACACCTTGAAACAGACGCTGTATTTGATGGGGTGGATTCCTATAGTTATCGTGTAGAAGACGGAAAAAACAGATCAAATATTGCGACCGTCACAATCGACTACAAACCGGCAAAAAAGCCGATACCATCGGATGATTTTGTAACAACACACGAAGGCATTCCTGTAATCATTGACGTTTTAGCGAATGATACGGATCCGGAAGGAGGGGTGCTTTCAATAGATTCCGTGACCACACATTTCAACGCTGGGAGCACTGTGATTAGCTCGGATAACACGATCACTTATACGCCGGGAGACCCCCGAGTTTGGGGCGATACGGATGTATTCACGTACATGGTGGTCAATGACGCTGGCCGTTATTCCATAGCCACGGTCACGGTGACCATTATTCCGGAGCCGGAGCCGGAACTCCCCAATCCGTCCCCCAGCCCACCATGGTGGAAGATATGGAAGTGATCGTCGAAATGCCGACAAATGGTTGGCAGATCGACAAACCCGGAACATAACCGTTCCCCTGCGTGGCCTCTGACTTACAAAAACCCGCTCCCCTGCGTGGCCTCTGATTTACAAAAAACCACTCGAATGGGGGATGGGCGGATGGGTGGTGTGGCGGTAGGCTGGGGGGGTGAGCGTTTCCTTGTTAGATAGTTCCCCTTCCCCGCTTGCGATTACGCAGTGGGTGTTTTGTCCGGTAACCGGGCGCACGGAGTCTGTGTATGCGGAAATTTCCCGCCATACGTTTCGTCTCCTGTGTGTGACCTGCCCTCGTGCCAGTGTGCCTTGTCCCGGAGAACGTGTGTGTGAAGGGGAACTTGAAACGCGCTTTCAGCCCGCCTGACCTGCCGTAAAACCGGCCTGTTTTCCAACAATTGACGCCTGCGCCTTGTCAGGCTTGATCCACCATGGAACAATTCCCCGCCATGGGCGCACTGATCCTCAGACGGTTGACGATGCTTGTACCGGTGGTACTGGGCGTGCTGACTGCCGTCTTCTTGTTGATCCACCTGATTCCCGGCGACCCGGTAGAGATCATGCTGGGCGAGATGGCCATGCCCGCAGACCGGGAGGCGCTGCGGGCCGAACTGCATCTGGACGATCCGCTGCTGGTGCAGTACGGGGCGTTCCTGTCCGGTGCGGTCACGGGCGATCTGGGCACCAGCCTGCACAGCGGGCGACCGGTGTGGAAGCTGGTGAGCGAGCGCATCCCCGCCACCTTTACCCTGACCCTTGCCGCCATGCTGGTGGCCGTTTCCGTGGCGTTGCCGTTGGGGATCATCTCTGCCCTGCGGGCGGGGACCGTGGCGGATCACGGGGCCATGGTGGCGGCGCTGGTGGGGGTATCCATGCCCAACTTCTGGCTGGGGCCGCTGCTTATTCTGGCGTTTTCGGTGCATTTGGGGTGGTTGCCGCTGGGCGGGCAGGACGGGCTTTCGTCGTATGTGCTGCCCGCCATTACGTTGGGAACGGCCATGGCGGCCATTCTTACCCGCATGGTCCGCGCCAGCCTGCTGGATGTGCTGGACAAGGAGTTTGTGCGCGCCGCCGTCGCCCGTGGCCTGCCGCCGTGGCGGGTGGTGCGCCATGCACTGGCCAACGCCCTGATTCCGGTGATTACCGTGATCGGTTTGCAGTTCGGCGCGTTGCTTGCGGGCGCCATTATCACCGAAATGATTTTTTCCTGGCCGGGGCTGGGGCGGCTGACGGTGGAAGCCATTCAGACCCGTGACTACCCGGTGGTGCAGGGGTGTGTGCTGGTCATCTGTCTGGGGTATCTGTTTGCCAGCCTGTTGACGGACCTTTGTTATGCCGTGGTGGACCCGCGGGTACGGTTGAAATAGAAAGCGTTTTTAAATGAGTGTAGATATTCTCCCCATTGCCACCATCCCACTGGAGAAAGGGTTTGACCTGTCCATCCCGTTTCGGGTGCGGGCCAGTGCCGACGGCAGCCGTCTGGCGGTGCTCAATACCTTTGGACTGCCGTATGCCCAGCAACTGCTGATTATCGATACCGCCACCCACAAGGTGGTGTATCGCCACCGGTTTGACGCGGAAGGCACGCACCTGTTCAATCTGGATATCGCCATCAGCGGCGACGGCCGTACCGTCGTGCTGGTGGGCGGCGTACTCAAGGACGCCGGGGGGCAGGAGTTTGAAGACGAATGCACCCTCACCCGGCTGGATGTGGAAACGGGAGAAACCCGCCAGCTGACGGTGGGGCCGGTGGGGTACAACTTTGTGTCCGTCACCCCGGACGGCGCTACCGCCCACGTGGTGTATAACGGCAGCAACGAGGCGGCTCCCCAGCATTACGATCTGCGCGTGATTGATCTGGACGCGATGTCCGAAACGGCCCTGCTGGCGCTTCCGGCCCCCATCAACAACGTGCTGTACCGGCCGGACGAGGGGCGGGCGATCCTGTCTTTGGGGCGCGACGTGGTGGGGTTTGACCTGAAAGACAATCAGGTGGGAGAAAAGCTGGCCCCGCGCTTCAACCAGCCGTATGTGCTGGCGGCGTTTGCGGATGACGAAGACCTGATCTACGCCTCGTTCGTGGCCAGTGAAACGGTGATCAAGACCATCGACGTGAAAAAACGGACCGTGGTGGGGCAGCACGCCTTTTCCTGGGGCTGGACCGCCAGCACCAACATTGTGCCGTTCGGGGACGATCATCTGGTCATCCCCCCCGGCAGCTCCGCCGGGGCCATCTGCCTGTGGAACCGCAGAACCGGCGAACTGGACGGGCAGGTGGGACTGCCGGCGCACCTGATTCTTTCGACACCCCATCCGGACGGCAAGCATTTTTATCTGTACGACTACACCGACCTGTGCCTGCGGGTGGTGGAAGCCGAACCGCTGTTTAAGGCAAGGAAAGGGAGGTGATGGGCCAGATCCGTTTTCCGCTGCTGTTTGGCGGCGGCATGTGCGGCCTGCTGGTGCTGGCGGCCATCTTTGCGCCGTGGCTGGCTCCCGCCGACCCCACCGCCATCGATCTGGCCGGTCGCCTGCAAGGCCCCGGTCCCGGCCATCTGCTGGGGCAGGACTCTTTGGGGCGCGATATTCTCTCTCGCATCATCTACGGCAGCCGCATTTCCCTGTACGTGGGGGTGGTGACCGTGTCCGTCTCGGTGGTGCTGGGCACCTTTATCGGTGCTGTGGCGGGCTATCGGGGCGGCTGGGTGGACGAGGCGGTGATGCGCGTCGCCGATGTCTTTCTGGCCTTTCCCGGCATCCTCATGGCCATTGCGCTCACCGCCGTGCTGGGACCGAGCCTGAACAACGTCGTCATCGCCCTGTGCATCATGGGCTGGGTGGGGTATGCGCGCATCGTCCGGGCGCAGGTGCTGGTGGCCAGGGAACTGCCTTATGTGGAAGCCGCGCGGGCCATCGGCGGATCGGCCCCGCGGGTATTGGTGCGCCACATTCTGCCCAACGTGATGGCGCCGGTGCTGGTAGAGGCCACCTTCGGCATGGCGGGCGCCATTGTGGGTGAGGCGGGCCTTAGTTTTCTGGGGTTGGGCACGCAACCGCCCACCCCCAGTTGGGGCTCCATGCTGGCCGAAGGCCGTCAGTTTATCCTGTTTGCGTCCCATCTTACGCTCTGGCCGGGTGTTGCTATCCTATTGACAGTATTAGGAATTAACCTGTTGGGAGACCATCTTCGCGACCGGTTGCAGGGGGGCAGTGCAATTCAGATGCAAAAAAAACCCCAAAAAAAAATAATGTCAACAGATATAAAAAATGCGGATAACCAGCGCTAATGCGCTTGACAAGCCATTTTGGCTTACCTAACATACCGCCCCAACGCGTGTGAATGACCGCAACAGGCGAGACTCAAGGAAGATTTTCAAGAACACCCAACCCAATTGAATGGAGGTGGAGCACACATGACGAAGGCAGAACTTATCAATGCAGTTTCCGCGGGAAGTGGCGATGGACTTAGCAAAAAGGGCGTTGAAGAGATTGTTGACACTGTTTTCAGCACCCTGGCTTCGGCGATCTCCAAGGAAGGCCGTTTTGCCTATCCCGGCTTCGGCACCTTCACTGTGAAGAGCCGTGCCGCCCGCATGGGCCGCAACCCTCAGACCGGGGCATCGATTCAGATTCCGGCCAGCAAGAGCGTTGGCTTCAAGGCCGCACCGGGATTCAAGTCGGGCCTGTAAGTCGCTTAAGACGACCTTAAGGTCTCAAGGAAAGGGCCGCCTGTTTTCAGGTGGCCCTTTTTTTATTGGTCTGATTTTGCCAGAATGATTGTCATTTAACGCAGATGGGGAACCATGATAAAAAAAACAATTCGGCACGGATGTAACGGTAAGGGGTCGCTGTGCTCTCCCGCATATTGAGCGGCGCGGTTCTCGGCCTGGACGCATATCCCGTCGAGGTGGAGGTGGATATCTCCATGGGGCTGCCATCCTTTTCCATCGTGGGGTTGCCGGATGCGGCGGTAAAGGAGAGCCGGGAACGGGTGCAGGCCGCCCTCAAAAACAGCGGCATTTCCGTACCCGTCAAGCGCATCACCATCAATCTGGCACCGGCGGATATCAAAAAAGAAGGCTCGGCGTTTGACCTGCCCAGCGCAGTGGGCATTCTGGTGGCCGACGGCATCGTGCCCGCCGAGGCGGTGGAAGGGTACATGATGGTGGGGGAGTTGGCCCTGGACGGTCGCGTAAAACCCATTCGCGGGGCGCTTTCCCTGGCCATGGGCGCAGGCACCCAGAAATTGAAAGGGCTGATCGTTCCGGCCCGGAACGCCTCCGAGGCGGCGGTGCCCAGGGCGCTTCCCGTCTATGCGGTCTCTTCCCTGCCGGAACTGGTTTCCTTTTTCAGGGGCGAGACCAAACTGACCCCGGTGGCATCGCCCGACACCACCGCACAAGCCACGCCATGCGACGACTTTGCCGACGTGAGCGGGCAGACCTATGCCAAGCGGGCGCTACAGGTGGCCGCCGCGGGCGGACACAACGTGCTGATGGTGGGGCCGCCCGGCTCCGGCAAGAGCATGCTCGCCAAACGGCTTTCCGGGGTGCTGCCGCCCCCGACCCTGGATGAAGCCGTGCAGACCACCCAGATCCACAGCGTGGCAGGGCTGCTGGACAGCGAAGAAGGGCTGGTGCGGACCCGGCCGTTCCGATCTCCCCATCACACCATTTCCGATGTGGGGCTGGTGGGAGGCGGTTCCATTCCCAGACCCGGAGAAGTCAGCCTGGCCCACAACGGCGTACTGTTTCTGGATGAGTTGCCGGAATTTCGCAGGGGCGCCCTGGAAGCCCTGCGCCAACCGCTGGAAGACGGCGTGGTTACCATCTCCCGCGCCGCCGCTTCCATCGCCTATCCGGCCCGCTTTGTGCTGGTTGCAGCCATGAACCCGTGCCCGTGCGGTTACCTGACCGACCCGGGCCGGGACTGCCGCTGCACCCCCCGCGAGGTCAGCCGCTACCGCTCCCGCATTTCGGGACCGCTGCTCGACCGCATCGACCTCCACGTGGAAGTGCCCCCGGTACCCGTTGACGAGTTGATGGGAGGGCGCAAGGAACGCCCCTCCAGCCAAATTGCGGACGAAGTGGCCACCGCCCGCTCCAGGCAGCATGAGCGCCTGAAATCTCCCCGCCCTAACGCCACCATGTCCAACGAGGAGATCGAGCGTTTCTGCCGCCCTGACGCCGCCGGAGAAGCCATTTTAAAACGCGCCGTCGATCGTCTGAAGCTCTCGGCCCGTGCCTATCACCGCACCCTCAAGGTCGCCCGCACCATCGCCGATCTGGCCGGTGCCGATCAGGTAAGCGCCGACCACATCGCCGAAGCCGCCCAATACCGTTCTTCTGTAAACGAGCAGGGAGCAGGGGGGCTGTAGGGGAAATGCGTCCACTGCGCGGTCCACGTGGCGTGCCCATGCCAACTGGCAATGTGCCCCGTGGCGGACCGGGTGAGGAGGCGGCGGATATCACGGCACCTGCTTCGTTGCTGCTCGAACAAAAATCCTCACCGTAGAAGACTACGCTTCCGGTTTTTGTCCTTCACGCGCCTCGCATCTGCCGCAATCTCCACCGCCTCCTCCGATTGTCATTCCCGCGAAAGCGGGAATCCAGTGATGCGTAGGTTGGGCTGAATGAAATGAAGCCCAACGTCGGGCCGGATTGAGACCATCGGGATGTTGGGCTAGCCCAACCTTGTATCATCTCTCGATGACCTGTTTAGCTAGCAAGGTATCAGGGTGTGTAGTGAGGTTGGGTCCAACCTGCAACCCCCCCCCCTCTGTCCTTAAACCCACCCCGGAAAATTTGTGAGAAACCCTGCGGTCGAAAAGCGTGGTCACTTTCAGGCAGGTCATGCGCGAATACAGGTCAGCGGATGGTGACCCGTTTGACGGTGCCGGTCAGGATGGCTTCCCGGGTGACAAAGCCGATGGCGCCTGGCGTTCTGGCCACATATTTGAGTACCAGTTCGTTGGAGGGGAACACCCGGGGCGGCTTGATGCCGGTGGTCATGGCCTGATTGATCCAGTAGGTGGCCACGTCGCCCACCATGATGTTCATGGTGTCCCGGTAAAACTTTTTCCGGACGGGTGAGGTGCCGCCCAGTTCCACCGGGGAGATGCGGCTGCGATCGGGCCATTCCGTTACCACTTTCTTGTAGATGCGTCCCAACTCCTGGACAGACAGGGTTTTGACGATGACGTCCGGGTGGACGACCACCACGTAGGCGTCATCTGCTGCGCGCGCTTCCAGGGAGGCAACCATCCCCGCAAGCAGTACCGGAACGGCAATAATCCAAAATCTCAAGCGGTTCACGTGTTCTCCCCCCTAGAAGAAAAGCGCGATGGATGTGGCCACGGTTTCGTTGTTTTCCAACGTGGGGTCGTCAAAGTCGTCGGCAATTCCCTCCAGCTTTAACGAGACATCCGATCGGGGACGCCAGTTCAGCCCCGCCGTGTGGCGGAATCTGGCGGTGTCGGGGTCGATATCGCTCAGGTAGCCGTAGCGGTAGAAAACATGCCACTGATCGAACAGTTGCACCGCCGGTTGCAAATAGAACCCTTCCTTATCGGATTTGCTGTCCCTGGCGTATTCGGCCAGCAGTTCCAGCCGTCGGGTTTTGAACTGAATGTCGGCCCCGACCACGTCGTGACCGGCCATATCGTCGGGATCGTGCAGATAAAAACTGCTGCCCAGATGAAGCAGGCTCACCGAATCGAAAAAGTCTCCCAGGTCAAATCCCAGGTGGCCGCCCACGGCCTTGTTTTCGTTTTCGTCCGTGCCGGCTGCCGGCTCATTTCCGTTACCGGTATAAATCTCATATTCCACGCCTATTTGCCCCCAGAACGACTTGCCGTGGAGCATGAGGCCGATCAGGTCCATGGGGTATATCTTGCGCACCATGAGCGGGCGGGTGGTGGACAGCACCACGGGCGGGTAGTGGTTCACATTCCAGTACTGGGGCAGCAGGAATTTTCCGCCCCGCACTTTCAGGGCGTCTGCATAGTGATACTCGAACCAGGCGTATTCCATCTTGATGCCGCCGGAACCTTCGGTGCCAGCCGGGGTGCCGTCTCCCTCGAAGCTGGGGCCGTCTTCAAATTCGAGTTCGGACAGAACGCGCCACTGGTCCCAGTCGCGCCCGATAAACAGGTTGAAATTGTGCTGGCGGAAGGTATTGGGGCTGCCCGACATGGTGTCGTTAAAGTACTCAAAGGAGTAATAGCCGTTGATCTTCACCCGGCTGGCCAGTGACTCCTTCAGTTCTGTCACGTCGTGGGACAGGCCGTCCAGGTCCACCGCCCGCGCCGCTGTGGGCAGCGCAGTCAGAGTGGCAAAAAAGGTCAGGACGGCCAGTAAACACAACGGCTGGCGTCCGGGTCGGTATGGGTCCATGGAAGCGTGAAATCCTTTTTGATGCTGCGGGTTCATGGATGCGCCACCCATGTACCATTGGCAACGGTTGCCAGTGGCGAAAAAGTAATCAAACCTGGACACTAAACGCAAGTATTCTCAACACTTTTTGCACTATGGATAAATCCCGTAATCCCTACCGGAATTTTTTGTTTTATGGGCCGGGAGGCCGCTTAGGCGGTGTCTGTTTCCGGCCACCCACTGATACATGACATCTGTAAGCTTCCGGGGCAGGAGTTTGAACAGTCCCAGCGCCCGCCACGGCCAGCCGAGTGCCGAGGCGGTTATAAATGCGGCTTCCGAGTGGGTATACAGCCGGGGGCGCCCGCCTGTTTCACGGACGACCAGCACCATGGTATCGGTGGGGGGGGATTCGCCGACAAACGGCTGTGCGGTGGTACCGGAAAGGGGGGCCAGGATCATCCGCCCGTGGGGCTTGTGGCGGGCAAGCCATGCGGCCCAGCCGCTGCACCAGTTGCAGTCGCCGTCAAACAGCAGCAGGTAGCGGCAGTCGGGGCCACCCGGAAACGACTGGGAGACCGTGGCATTCACGTCTTCACCCCCGCAGCGTGTAAAAACCGGCGGGCCACTTCCGGCCAGTCGAACCCGGCTGCCCGTGCGCGTCCCGCGCGTCCCATCCGCTTGCGCCGGGTGGTATCGGCCAGCAGGTTGCCGATGGCCGTGGCCAGCGCATTCGCATCACCGGGGGGAACCAGTATGCCCGCCTGGCCGTCGGGCACCAGTTCCGGCACCGCTCCGGCATCGGCGGCCACCACCGGCAGGCCGCTGGCCATGGCCTCCAGAAAGGCAATGCCGAATCCTTCCTGACGACTGGGCAGGCAGAACAGGTCGGCGTGGGCGTATTCCCGCCGTACTGTGCGGTCGTCCGGCACCGGCCCCAGAAAGGTCACCTGGCCGGACAGCCCCAGTCGCTGGCACAGGCGTTTCAATTCCGGCAGTTGGGGGCCGCCGCCAACGATACGCAACCGTGTGCCCGGCACGATCTCCAGCACCTTTGGCATCGCGCAAAGCAGGGTGCGGGTATCTTTGCGGCGATACTGCATGGCCACGCTCAAGATGGTGGCCGTTTCCGGTCGGGGGCTGGTTTTGTGCGGGCGTTCCCAGTCGGTCAGGCGAATCCCCTCGGGCACCGTTGCCACCCGGTGCCGGTTCAGGCCGTATGCCCGGCAGGCGGCACCTGCGCTGTAGCGGCTGGTGGTGACGACCGCCTGTGCCGTGCGGGCATTTTTTTTCTCCAGTATGGACTGACACCCCAGGAGCAAGCGGGAAAGCCCTTTTTCGAAGCGCCGCTCGTCGCCAAGTACGCCTTTTAAAGCCACCACGTAACGCTGGCCGCTGGCGGGGCGAAAAAAGCAGCCATCCCAGTCGAACCCGACCACCAGATCAAATTCCTGGTGCCGTAGCCTGGCGGGCAACCCCAGGTTGTACAGCAGGCGGGTGAGTGGCAAAAAAGGCGTGGTCAGCCGGGGCGTGAGCGGATGCACCTGACACCCCAGCGCGGCAAACCCCTCGGCCAGCCCATTGATGGCCACTGCGGTGCCGCTGCCGTGGGTGGCCGACTGCCGCCAGGAGTTCAGCAGGGCCACCCGGAGCACCATCTTACGGGTGTTCCGTGAGGCCGTCCGCGTGGGCGGCGAGAATAAAGTCGTTTTCGGTCAGGCCGCCCGCAGCGTGGGTCCAGACGCTCAGGGTCACCTTGCCCCAGGTCAGGTAAATATCCGGGTGGTGGCCTTGCACTTCGGCCATTTCCCCCACCCGGTTGGTGAAGGCCAGGGCCAGGGCAAAGTCGGGGAATGCATAGGTCTTTTCCAACTGACGCCCACCGGTCACCCCCCAGCCGCCCCCCAGTCTCGCAAGCAGAGTGCCCACCTGTTCCGCCGCCAGGGGAGAGACGTCCCCTTCGCACGGAACGCATTTTTTTTCCGCCAGGTTTTCCATGGAACACCTACCCCTGTTCGCGTGGCCCGATTCAGAGAGTAGCGCCGATGTTTCCGGTCACGCAAGGGAGGCGGCGGATATCACGGCACCTGCTTCGTTGCTGCTCGGACAAAAATCCTCACCGTAGCAGACTACGGCTCCGGTTTTTGCCCTTCACGCGCCTTGCATCTGCCGCAATCTCCACCGCCT
>CBDUXI010000083.1:0-10516 GCA_965371175.1 uncultured bacterium | reverse complement strand
TGAATGACCGCACCTACTGGGTGGATCAGGTGGTCATGACCGTCCTGCATAACACCGACACCCCCGAAGAGCAGGACATGCACCAGCAAATGCGGGTGGCGGTAGGGTTCCGGGATCGGGCCGATATGGCCGCGGCATCGTATATGAACGACTGGAACCTGCTGCAGACCGACGAAGGTGCCCGAACCTATGACAACGCCATGAACCTGGCCGTTTCCAGCCGCAGTCCGCAGCGGATCAGCTGCGCGGGGAGTACAAACCCGGACTGCGCCAGCACCATTGGCCTGACCAACCCCACGGTCGATCCGTTCTGGGGCGAGTCCGTCGATTCCAGAGACGGGTTTGGCGAGGCGATCAAGGATGCCCTGACGGGCGAGATCATCCACGACTACACCGGGGACTTCGGGTTTGCCAGAGATGTGGCGCAAGGCACGACAGGTACCGGTCAGGGCATTTCCACCTGGTCGAATATGTCGTTCATGTACGTCCAGAGCGTCGAGGGTTACCTGTCCACATGCATGAACTGCGATTCAGCCGACCTGCTGGCCTCCGGCGGTACCCACGCGTGGGATCACTACGTGGATGAGCCGTGGTTCCAGGACTACACCTCCAGCTGGAACGTGGTGCCCACCATCGTGCATGCGCCCTTGTAGCAGGATGTTTCGTCTTACATCAGATGGGCGTAGCGCAGGCCGCGCAGAATCACCGCATAGATCAGCGTGGCGCCAAAGGCTGCAATGCTGGACAGAATCAGGTATTTAAGACCCAGACGCACGGCGGTGCGCCCTTCCAGGTGCAGCCCTTCCGGAAAGATATGCCGGTCGTACCCCTTTTTGCGCACGATGTAGCTCAGGCCAATGGCCAGATAGGCCACCGTATAGATGCAAAACACCAGCATGGCGGACACCGCCACCGGCCCCACGTGAGCCCACTCCCGGCTTTCAATCAACATGGGGGCGGCAAGGCCCGCCAGCACGCAGGCGGCCACAAGTCCGGCAAAACTTCGATACAGATTCAGTGTGCTTGTGTTCATCTATATACACGGGCAGCGGGCCAGGTGCTCCGCTACACCCGCTCGTACGGGTCGAACATTTTTTTGTATTCGTCGATGGCGTACCGGTCGGTCATGCCCGAAACGTAATCGGCCACCGTGCGCGCCACCTGTTCCGGCCCACCATCGCCAATCATCTCCTGATACTGGGGCGGCAGCAGCGCCGGGTTTTCGGTAAAGGTACAAAACAGGTCGGTGATGATGCGCTCGGCCTTGGCGCCCATGCGCCGCACCCGCCAGAAGCGGTAGACCCGCTCGTACAAAAATCGTTTCAACTCCGCCATTTCGCGCCGGGTGCCGGGGGAGAAGCCCACCAGATCGGTGGCCTGCTCGCGCACCTGATCCACGCTCTGCACGCCCGATTCGGCAATCCGTTCACCGGTATGGGCCACCAGATCGGTAATCATGTGGCCGATCAGCCGGCGGATGGTTTCGTACAGTTGCTTGTTTGGGGGGGCGTCCGGCCAGGCGGTCATGACCTTGTCGTGCTGCGCGCAAAAAATGGGAATTTCGCGCAGGTCGTCCAGGGTGATGATGCCCGCGTTGACGGCGTCGTCGATGTCGTGATTGTTGTAGGCGATCTCGTCGGCCAGGTTGGCCACCTGCGCCTCCAGCGACGGGCCGCGGGTGGCGGTGAAACCGTATACGTCGGACGATTCCGGCGCATCGTAGGTGGTGCGGTGCTTGGCGATGCCCTCGCGGGTTTCAAACGTCAGGTTCAGGCCCCGGAACGCCATGTAGCGGTCTTCCAGCCAATCGACGATACGCAGGGACTGGCGGTTGTGCTCAAAGCCGCCGTAATCGGCCATCAACTGGTTCAGCACCTTCTGGCCGGTATGGCCGAACGGCGTGTGCCCCAGATCGTGGGCCAGACAGATGGCCTCGGCCAGATCCACGTTCAATTGCAGCATGGTGCAGATGCCCCGGGCGATCTGGGCCACCTCCAGGGTATGGGTGAGGCGCGTGCGGTAGCGGTCGCCCTCGTGATTGACGAACACCTGGGTTTTGTATTCCAGCCGCCGAAAGGCGTTGCAGTGAATCACCCGGTCCCGGTCGCGCTGAAACTCGGTGCGCCCTGAGGGCGGCTCCTCAAATACACGTCGCCCCCGGCTTTTTTCGGGTGCACAGGCGTACGGGGCCAGAGCGGTTTCTGAGTGCGATACGGCCATGCGACCGATGGTAGAGGGCGGCAGGGGGGCGGTCAAGCAATGAGGCGGGATCGATTCCCACGGGCTTGTTTTAAAAGGTGCGGGCGGTCTCCCTCAGGGCAGTTCGGGCAGGTGCATCAGGTTGTCCAGTCCAGAGTCGACACTGCCGCCAGCCTCCTGGATGAGCGGGTCATCGCCTCTGGAGATCAGGGTGCGGCGGCCAAGGTAGAGTTGGATGGTGGCGTAGTCGTACCCTTTTTCGGCCAGATAGTGGACGCAGGCGTGGCGCAGCAGTTGGGGGTTTACCGGCCGGTCCAGAGAGGAGAGTTCCGCCGCCCCGCGAATGATGTAAAACACGGCCTGACGGGTCAGCCTGGCCCGGCGTTCGGTCAAAAACAGCCACGGCGCGCTACCGCGCCGTGTTTTGATGTATTTGTTCAACGCCGCGGCTTCGTCCGCTTCCACGGGTTGAATGGTGGACAGCCCGCCCTTGTTGCGTTTTACCCGCAGGCGGCTCTTTTTTTTCAGGTAGTCGTCCAGACGCAGGTTACACAGTTCCGAGGCGCGCAGCCCGTGGCGGAACATGGTCAGGAGTATGGCACGGTCACGCAGCCCGTGACGGCGGCGTTCGGCCCCGTCAAGAAGCCTGGCCATCTGGCTGGTGGTGAGGCAATCCTCACGGCAGTTAATCAGTAGTCGAAGAGGCATCAGTCCGCTTATGGCTCCAGCGATTGGAGTATGTAATTGAAGAGGGGACTGGCATTCTCGTTTGTGGATGCCCCCTCCCCAATGTTACTGCGGAAATATTCCCCCTACCTCCGACCCAACACGAGGAAAATCGTACGCTAAATAGACGGTAAAGTAAAATAAAAAAACATGTTTTTACACTACGCGTGAAGTGTAAATAGTTCTTGTTTAGCGCTTGTTAAACAAGGCGTTAAACGCGCGAGGTTTCAGGCGGGTTCTGGCCCGATGTAGCCGTTTGCTATCGTACCGTTAAAAGTGCGGTCTCCCCCTTTCATTTTTTCCTTAAGGTAGCGGGTAATGCGCCGATACGTTGAATGGAACCCAGGGGTATCCCGCCCCTGATTCAGAGGCGAATATGACAAATGTCATAGTCATTTTGCTGCATTCATGATGCGGCAATTTTTGAACGTGTAGCTCGTATTTAATGTTAGGTATTTTTAATACATTAACATTAAGATTAACGCTGTTATTATAGTTCGATTTATGCGCCTTTACAAACTGTATTTAAATCGGTTTATCGATCGTTTTAATTGCGCATGTGATGGCTGTTTGTTTGGGGGGATGGCGGCCTTAGGGCCTGAAATGTGGCGATTTTTTCCGGGCGAACCGTTGGCGCACGTCTGATGACGGGGGCCGGCAAGTGCTGGGGAGGGTTGCAAGGTGCATGGGGAAATGATGCGGAGGATACTATGGAAACAGTAGGCAAAATAGCGGGACGGATATGTTGTTTATGAGACGTATTTGTGCCTTTTCGGTAGTTATTGTTGCACCGTTGGCGGGGGTTGGCGTGTAACAAACAGTTGTCGGGTCGCGCGCTGACATCCCAGGTGGGGGTGGGGGGCACGGCCTGTTACTTTTTGCGCCGGGAGGCATGAAGCCCGGCAACAAAACAATGGGTGAAACATGAAAATTCAAAAAAAGCTAACACTGGGGTCGGTCCTGCTCGGCGTGGTGCCGGTCGTCTTTGCGGCGGTCACCATCGGCTGGATCGCCAACAATTCCGCCGAGGAGGCCTTGAGAAATCAGGCCCAGGCGCAACTGGTCTCTATTAGAGACACCAGCAAGAACCAGATTGAGGACTACTACGGCACCATCCGCAATCAGGTACTCACCTTTTCCAACGACCGCATGATCATCCAGGCGGCCAAGGAGTTCAGGCGGGCGTTCAGTTCCTATCGCAGCGAGGCGGGCCTTGCCGACGGCGATATCGCGCAGATGCGCGGCAGCCTGTCTTCCTATTACACCGGCGATTACTCCAGTGAATATGCCAGGCGCAACGGCGGCGACTCCGCCGGTGCAGGCAGCCTGGTCTCGGCGCTGGATGCCGATGCAGTGGCCTTGCAGCATACCTACATCAAAAACAACCCCAACCCGCTGGGCAGCAAGGATGCCCTGAGCGATCCGGGCGACGGCAGCCGGTATGCCGCCACGCACCGGACCTATCACCCGCACATCCGCGACTACCTGAGCAAGTTCGGCTACTACGATATCTTTATCGCCGACCCGAATACCGGCGACATCGTCTATTCGGTGTACAAGGAACTGGATTACGCCACCAGCCTGATGGACGGCCCGTACGCGGGCACCGGCATCGGCCAGGCGTTCCAGCAGGCCAACCGGGCCAACTCGCAATCCGCCGTGGCGCTCACCGACTTTGCCCCGTACAAGCCGTCTTATATGGATCAGGCGGGCTTTATCGCCAGCCCCATTTATGACGGCAACGAGAAGGTGGGCGTGCTCATCTTCCAGATGCCGATCGACAAGATCAACAACATCATGACCCACCATGCGCGCTGGTCCCAGGCGGGCCTGGGCGCATCGGGCGAAACCTATCTGGTGGGGTCCGATTACAAAATGCGTTCTGAAAGCCGCTTCCTGATCGAGGACAAGGCGGGCTATCTGGATGCCGTGCGCAAGGCGGGCCTGAACAGTCAGGCTGCCGAGTTGATCGACTCCAAGGAGAGCGCCATTGGCCTGGGCGAGGTGCGTACCGACGGCACCCGTGCGGCCCTTGGCGGCAAGACCGGCTTCGAGATCTTCCCGGACTATCGGGATGTGCCGGTGCTTTCGGCCTATGCGCCGCTGGACATCCCCGGCATCAACTGGGTGATCATGAGCGAGATCGACGAGGCCGAGGCGTTTGCCCCGGTCTACGCGCTGGCAAAGAAAATCACCGGCACGGCCATTACCGTGTCGCTGGTGATCTTTGGTATCGCGGTATTCATCGGCTGGGGCTTTGCCCGCAGCATTACCGCACCGCTCACCCGCAGCGTAAAGGCCATGCACCAGATTGCCGACGGTGATTTGAACCAGCGGCTGAAGGTGGTGGGCGACGACGAACTGGCGGAGTTTGCCTCCAGCTACAACCACTTTGCCGAGCGGCTGTCCGAGATCATCTCACAGGTCAAGCTGGGGGCCGAAACGGTATCGTCCGGCTCCGTTGAGATCAACGAAGGCAATGTCGACCTGAGTCAGCGCACCGAGGAGCAGGCCGCGGCACTGGAGGAGACCGCCTCTTCCATGGAAGAGATGACCTCCAACGTGAAGCAGAGTGCCGACAACGCCATCAAGGCCAACGAACTGGCCGTGGGTGCACGGGATCAGGCCGAACAGGGAGGCGCCGTGGTCGAAAAGGCCGTGGTCGCCATGGGCGAGATCAACGAGTCGTCCACAAAGATCGCCGAGATCATCGGCATGATCAACGAGATCTCCTTCCAGACCAACCTGCTGGCCCTGAACGCGGCGGTGGAAGCCGCCCGTGCCGGGGAGCAGGGCCGCGGCTTTGCCGTGGTGGCCAGCGAGGTGCGCAACCTGGCCCAACGCAGCGGTAATGCCGCGGACGAGATCAAGAAATTGATCGAGGACTCGGTCGCCAGGGTGCAGAACGGCTCTCAGCTGGTGGCAGAAACCGGCAAGTCACTGACGGAAATCCAGGACAGCGTGACCCGGGTGACCGACATCGTCTCCGAGATGAATGCCGCGGGGCAGGAGCAGTCTACCGGCATCGAGCAGGTGAACCGCGCCGTCATGCAGATGGACGAGGTGGTGCAGCAGAACGCCGCGCTGGTGGAGGAAGGCGCCGCCACCTCCGACAACCTGGCGGAAGAGGCGCAGAAGCTTTCCGAGCTGATGACCTTCTTCAAGCTGGATGGCAATGGCGGCACGCAGCAGGCCCGGCCCCAAACCCGGCCCATTGCATCCTCAAGGACGGCGGGGGCGAAGCAGCAGCCCGGCTTTGTCAGCAAGCCGCGCCGCCGCGTCAAGGCCAAAGCATCCGTGGAAGCGGGTGCCCCGGCCACGGAAGCCGAGTCCGCGGATATGCCCACGATGTCCGAAAGGGATGCGAAGATGGAAGACTTCTAGCCCTTCCAATCAGTACAAGCGAATAAAAAGCCCCGGACCGGCAACGGTCCGGGGCTTTTTTTATCCTCTGGGCGGCTGCGCTGGAAGCGCATTTCCGTTTTGTATAGTCTGCAACAGTATGATTGCGGACTTCCGGGTTTTCGGCCACGCCAGAGTATTTAAAAAAAGCTTAAGCTTTCCGCCCCGGTTTCCGAAATTTTTTTGTATAACGTTTATATGACATTTGTCATCCTGCAAGGACCCTCGGGGGGGGGGGAATAAAGATGAATAGAAACCGCATCCACTAAGTGCTGATCGCCCTGGCGCTGCTCCTGCCGTTGCCGACGGGCGGTCTGATCGAGACTGCCCACGCAGCACAGGAGGACAGCTCTGCCTTCAAGGTGGGCGGCAGCCTGCGCCTCAGGTACGAATACAAAGAGGACTTCAAGTTCGGAACGCCGGGCCCTGGCAACAGTCAGGACTACCTGCTCTCCCAGTTGCGATTGAACTTCACCTGGCAACCCGGCGACACCGTCAGGCTGTTCGTGGAAGGGCAGGACGCCCGCGTGCATACCGCCTTCCGCGATAACACCGTGAACGACAAGAGCGTGCCCAACATTTTCGCCGACGACTTTGACCTGCACCAGGGTTACCTGGACGTGCATACCCTGCGGGACCAGGCGCCCACCCGAGTGCGCGTGGGCCGGCAGAAATTCAACCTGGGAGCCCAGCGCCTGATCGCCTCGCTGGAATGGGTCAACACCGCCCGGGTCTGGGACGGCATCCGCACCACCACCGGGCTGGGTGGCGGCAAGTCCCTCGACCTGATCGCCTCCCGCCTGGTTCCGGTGCGGCCCAAGGCCTTCAATGACCACGCCGCCACGGCAAGCCGCATGTTCAACAGCCGGTTTTTTGCCGTTTACTACGTCGATCCCACTTTTCGCAAACATACCCGGCTGGAAGGGTATCTCCTGCTCCGCCACCAGGCCGACGTCAGCGACGAGGTCTATACCGCCGGCGCCCGGTTCGCCCACAAGGGCGCCCGTTGGGACGCGGACGGAGAACTGGCCCGCCAGTTCGGCACCTACGGCGGGCTGACCCACCGGGCGACTCTGCTCCACCTGGGTGCGGGGTACACGTTACCCGGCAAGACCCATATCGGCGTGGCTTATAACTTCGGTTCCGGCGATGACGACGCCGCGGACGGTACCCATGGCACCTTCGATAACCAGTACCCGCTGAACCACGCCTATTACGGCTATATGGATTTCTTCTCGCTGCAGAATGTCCACAACCTGGAAGTGGTGCTGAAACGAAAGCTGGCCGGCAAGGTATCGGCCCGCCTGGCGGTTCAGCACTTCCGCCTGGTGAACGAGGATACGGACGCCTGGTACAACGCCGGGGCCGGTACCGTCCGGACTGCGGGCACAGACGTTGATCCCACCGTGGGCACCGAGGTGGACCTGACATTCGGGATGGTCATCCGCCCGAAGAAGCTGGGTGTCAACGTGGGCTACAGCCACTTTTTTCCAGGCGACTACGTAAAACAGACCGGCGCCGCCGACGACGCCGATTTCCTGTTCGTACAGGCCAAAGTAACTTTCTAGAGTCCTCAAGTAGCAAGTAAGGAGAACAAGCCATGAACTGGTTAAATGATATGAAAATCGGCCGCAAGATGATGATCGCGTTTGCGGTTGTTGCGGTCATACCGCTGGCCATTGTGGGCACCTATGCCATCAATGCGTCCACCGGCGCCCTCACCGATGCGGGGCTCAACCCCATGCTGCCCAAGGCGGAAGCCGAGGCGCAACGGATCAACAGATTTCTGGAGAGCATTAACAGCGATGTGATCTTCCTGAGCAAACTGCCCCCGGTGCAGGGCATCGTGCGTGCCAGGGATGCGGGGGGAATCGACCCCGCATCGGGTTCCACCCAGGAGCAGTGGGAGAAACGCATGGCGACTATTTTTTCCGAAGTCGTCCAGTCGAAAAAATATTTCATGCAGTTGCGCTACATTGACGAGACCGGTCAGGAGCGCGTGCGCGTAGACTACAAAAACGGCTCCCTGTCCGTGAAAAATGCCGGGCAGATGCAGAACAAGTCCGGTGCCGGTTACTTCAAGGGCACCATGGGGATGGGAGCGGGCCAGATGTACATTTCGCCCCTGAACCTGAACAAGGAGCAGGGTAAGGTGGAAGTGCCGCACCGCCCGGTGATTCGCTACGGCATGCCGGTGTTCAACCGGTCCGGTGAGCGGCGCGGTATTATCGTGGCCAACGTGCTGGGCAAGTTCATGCTGGACGAACTGGCCACCCTGGAGCAGTCGCTGGACGCCAAGGTGTATCTGGTCAACCAGGACGGCTACTACCTGTACCACGAGAACGCCGACAAGCGTTGGGGCTTCATGTTCGGCAACGGCGAGAAGCTCTCCAGGGACTTCCCGGCAGGGGCGTCCGAGTTGATGGCCGCCGAGGCCGGTTTGTCTGCCAACGTGGCGGACCATGCCATGGCGCACGCGGTGGTCCATCCGGACGCAACCAACAACAATCGCTACTGGAAGCTGGTGTACGCAGTGCCGCGTGCGGCCATCTTCGGGGCGCTGACGAGCTTCAAGTCGGTGATCTTCGGCCTGTTTGCCGGTGCCCTGGCACTGGCGGTCGGGTTTGGTATCTGGTTCTCCCGGACCTGGATCACCCGCCCCGTCAACATGGCGATGGAAGGGATTTCCGAGATCGCCAAGGGCAACCTCGCCAGCCGCTGGAAAGTCAGTTCCAACGACGAGTTGGGGCAGATGCTGTCCAGCATGAACGAAATGGCTGACAGCCTTGCCGGCATCGTTACCCAGGTAAACACCACGTCCATGACCATGGCCGGCGGTTCCCAGGAACTGGCGCAAGGCAATAACGACCTGAGTCAGCGGACCGAGGAGCAGGCCGCGGCGCTGGAGCAGACCGCCTCTTCCATGGAAGAGATGACCTCCAACGTCAAGCAGAGTGCCGACAACGCCGTCAAGGCCAACGAACTGGCCGTGGGCGCACGGGATCAGGCCGAAAAGGGCGGCGAAGTGGTCGAAAAGGCCGTGATCGCCATGGGCGAGATCAACGATTCATCCAAAAAGATCGCCGAGATCATTGGCATGATCAACGAGATCTCCTTCCAGACCAACCTGCTGGCCCTGAACGCGGCGGTGGAAGCCGCCCGTGCCGGGGAGCAGGGCCGCGGCTTTGCCGTGGTGGCCAGCGAGGTGCGCAACCTGGCCCAACGCAGCGGCAGCGCCGCGGACGAGATCAAGAAATTGATCGAGGACTCGGTGGCCAAGGTGCAGAACGGCGCCACGCTGGTGGAAGAGACCGGCAAGGCGCTGTCCGGGATCAAGGACAGCGTGACCCGGGTGACCGACATCGTCTCCGAGATGAACGCCGCAGGCCAGGAACAGTCGTCCGGCATCGAGCAGGTGAACCGTGCCGTCATGCAGATGGACGAGGTGGTGCAGCAGAACGCCGCGCTGGTGGAGGAAGGCGCCGCCACCTCCGACAACCTGTCGGAAGAGGCCCAGAATCTCACCGAGCTGATGACCTTCTTCAAGCTGGATGGCAGCGGTGTCATGCAGCAGACCCGGAAGGCGGCACCCAGGAGGGCGGTGGCAACGGAGCCGCAGTCCGGCTTCGTCAGCAAGCCGCGCCGTCGCCGCCGCAAGGCTGTACAGCCGGTCGCCACCGGTGCATCGTCCGATGCGCCCGAAGCATCCGGAAGCACGGAGAACATGGAAGACTTCTAGCGCTTCCGCTCACGTGGAGCAAACAGGAAAGCCCCGGGCCGGTAACGGTTCGGGGCTTTTTTTGTGTCCTTAAGCGGTCCACGGCAAAAATTTGAGGGCCTCTCAGGTAAATGTTTAAAAAACATTTAACCTTTTCCCCCTTTCGTTCCGAAATGGCCTTTATGTGATCAGTATGACAAATGTCATATAGCACTATGACGGTCGACAAAATGTCGTCCGGATACAGAAAAACGATTGGGGTTGCGATCGGGGCGATAGGGATTTTGCCAGCCGCAACACACAATCGAGAGCGACGGGTATCAAAATCATTAGTGGGATCGGCCGGGCCGCTCCCTGTCGGCATATTTTGGGATATGGGAATAAACAAAGGGGCGATGTGATGAGTATTTTAAACAACATGAGTATCAAGAAGAAGATCACCTTCGGGTTTGGCTCGCTGGCGGCATTGAT
>CBDUXI010000082.1:0-10594 GCA_965371175.1 uncultured bacterium | reverse complement strand
ATAGGCGAGGGTTCGAGCACCGCCCAACGCAGCAATCGGACCGCTCACGACGGTTTTTAGGGGTGCCCCGACCTATTCCAGCGGTGTCTCGCACGATACGCCCAAGGTAAATGTCGCCTTCTTGCCCCCGTCCGGCCAGTAGCCCGCGTCGTGCACGTACAAGTCTTCCACCTGCGGGTTGAGGCACCGGGACTTCAGATGCTGAAGCACCCGCTCCCGTCGCACTTCCCGATCCCACAATATGGGGTCGCTATTGACCATGTGAACGATAAAATCAAAGCGGCGGCCTTCCGGTTGCTGCACCGTGATGATACTGCCCGCACGGGGCTTGCCCAGCGTCGGCTTAAACCCCTGCCCCCCGGCACAGCCCCAACCGATGGTGCAAACGGCCAGCACCAGCAAAACGGTTACGGACCTGGATATCACTACGGGCATCATCTGCCACCTCCGGCTCAAGCTACTCCCCTGCCCTTAATCTTAACCGGATGAATTAAAAGGCGAAAGCTCTCCGCGAACAAAATCAGCTCAGGGCCGGTTAACCGGCCCTAACTGTCAATGCGGATCGATTTCAGCATCTTTTTGAACTCCCGCTCGGATACCTCCGGGCCGTCCGCGTGACCGTTCATATCGATGATGAACACTTCCCGCCCGCGGGGCACCACCCACATGCGCGACAAGATGGTGTATTCGCCGCCGTCCGCAGCACGCACCGTGTAGCGTATGGTCATGGCCGCCGCTGGCAGGCCGGATACCTTGGTATCGTGCACCGCTTCCACCAGTTCCAGGCTCGGATCTTCACCCTGCATGGCTTCCACGATGGCCTTCATCAACAGTGCCGGGGGAATGCCCGTGGCCTGCCCCAGCGGCTGCACCACCACCTGCGCGGTGGCGTTCAGGTCCGGGTGCGGCTCCGGGTGCCGGGCCACCACCACCACCAGCCCTTCCGGTGAGGACGGTACGGCCTGGTCATTACCCGCCTCCTTCAGGGCGTGGGCCACCAGTTCCTGACCGGTCATAAACACCCAGTCTTTGGGCTTCTTGATGGAAAAACCGGCGGCTTCATCTTGATAAACGTGCTTGCTTGCCGCGAGCGATGGCACCGCCGGGGTGACCAGTGCAATAACGATAAACAGCATCAGACTATGGAATACGCGTGACATCACTCTAGCCCCCTGCGGTTGAAAATCGACAAATAAATTCGTGCCCGATCCAGCGGGCTGATCCCCTCCTATCGTGATTTTTTTGCGGCGGCTTGAGCGGGAATATCCGGCCCCCTTTTCCCACTTTGCCTAAATCGGCGTTGCATTCCCGAAAAACCGATGTACAATGCCGGTCCAACAGGCATTTCTTTCACGAAATGCCCGCCACTCCCAGGCCCGGTTGGAATAGGGGAAAATCATGAAAAGCAACGCGTTACGCTTTATCCGGGGTTTCGGGAAAGTGATCTTTCCCGTCTGCCTGCTGCTGGCCTTAAGCGCCTGTGGTGGAGACACCAACGCAGGCGGCGGCGCACCGGCGCCCACCGAAACCGAACCCCCGCCGCCACCGCCACCGCCCGCCGATCCCAGCGCCATCACAAAGGCCCTGGAGATGGGAGATCAGTGGCTCTACGACCTGTCGGGAACGGCCACGATCGGTATCGGCGATCTGGAAACGACGGAAAATCTGTCGGGTTTTCTGTTCACCGAGCTCGGTGACACCATCCTCGGTACGGGCGGTCTTTCCGCCGAAGCCCTGACATCATGGGTGGTTATGGATGTCGGCACCAGGAGAGATATCCTGTCATCCCAGTTTACGGACTATGTCGCCCAGGATGCAGTCGACTTTGATGTGTGGCAGCATGGTGGAAGTATCGTCGGATGGCTGGACCCGGAGATTGTCGTACCGGGCACCTTGCGCGTGGGCGATACCTGGACTGCACACGGGAACAGCTATGAGGCGATGGAGCGAAAGTCGGTACTGCTGGGGCTGGAAAGCTATGACGCCTTCCTCATCGAAACCACCGATACACAGTGGTTCGGTAAATCGGCGACTGTAACGGAAACCCGCTGGTATGTGCCTGTCCTTGCGGCCTCACTGACAGTCGAGCAGGAGGTGACCGATATTGTTGGCCTTCCGTTTAACGACTTTGCCAATATCACCCGACTGTCATTTACCCAGACCCTCGGAGGATTGTGCTTTGCTGACGGGACAATCTGCCTTACCTTGGCCGAGTAGGATCGAAACGAATCAGCCGGAAAAACCCGGTACCCCCACCAGCGCAAAATAGCCCCCGTTGTAGATCACGTGCAGCGCCACGCCCGGCCACACCGATCTGGTACGGTCGCGCAGGTGGCCAAATATCAAGGACGGCGCAAGCACCACCAGCGCCCACAGGGGCGGGTGATACAGAAAATGCACGGCGGTAAACAGCACCGATACAGTGCGGTTGGCCCCGGTCAGCCCCAGCCAGCGGCGCCGGCCCCAGCGATAATCCAGAAACCAGCCTTGCAGTGCACCGCGAAACGCCAACTCCTCCATCACTGGAGCGGCGACCGCCAGGTACAGATATGGCCAGGTAAATAGCTGCGTAAGGGAGACCGGGGTCACCACCACAAACAGCGCCAGCAGGGCAAAAAAGATCGGACCGGCGGCCACAGCCGCCAGAAAATGCCGGTCCCGGAGCAGCCCGGGGCACGGGCGCAATGCCAACGCTTCAACTACTGCACGCATCGTCTGTTCATTGTGGCCGGAAGCCGACCGGATTTCCACCTATGGATTACCTGCCAAAAAAATATACAGGCCCACAGAATCCAGACCGATACGACCACTGACGTGTGAAGCCGGTGGCCGCAGGTGCCACTTCCGACGGCCTCACATCGCCATGTGAAAAAAAAGGCTCAGGGGGTTTTGTCTTGGACATACTTTTCTGGAGCCTGGGGGCGGTCTTTGCGGCTGTCTGCTGGCTCCTTTACGCATACACCAGACTGCACCGGTTGTGCACGGAACGGGATCAGGCGTTCTCCGACCTGTCGGCCGCCCTGCACCAGCGTCAGGATCTGACGCTGGAACTGGTGCAATTGTGCAGTGGCTATCTGGTGCTGGAAAACCCGTTGATTGAAGCGGTCGCCCTGTCCCGCAGTTACGCCATGCAGGCAAAAACCTCACTCGCCAAGGCCAAAACCGAAACCGATTTGTGCTGGGCGCTGGCCCGGTTGATTCTGGTCACGGCGGATCATCAGGACCTTGCCGGGAACCCCCGTCTGGACGAATTGATTAAGTTGCTCGGCGACTCGGAAAATAAGGCCGCCGTTGCCAAGTCCCGTTACAACCGGCAGATTGCCCGCCTGGAAGAGGCCCTTTCCCACACCGATACCGGGATGCTGGCCACCCTGTTTCACATCGGCGCAGGCACCCTGTTTGAACTCGACCCCAAGGTGGCAAGGGAAGCCATGATGACCATGCTGGCCCCGGCAAAAAACCATATGCCTGGCTCCAAAATGGTCAAATCCCTGTCATCCGTGGCCTTTACCACTTGATACACCGGTTAATGGTGGGCGTTCATATAACCGAGATACATACCATGCGTATGTGGGATATATGATGGAAGAGACGACTTACATCTGGCTGGCGGTCGCCATACTGCCCGTACTGGCTGCGGTGATGTTCCTTGTGGGCATATCAACCGTGTGCCGGCTGTCCCGGGAGCGGGATCAGGCGTGGGAGGCCGTGAAGCGGTTCCTGAAAGAGCGGTACCGGGAAACACCCGAACTTACTTCGGTCGCATCGCTGTATATTCCATGGAGCGACCCACTGATCGCCGATGTGAAGGACGGCAGAAGGCTTGCTATGGCTGCCCGCACCATGACCGAGAGGGTGCACGCCGAGGCCGAACTCTCCTGGGCGCTGGCCCGGTTGATGGTGGCGGTGGAAGGCCATCCTCAACTGAAGCGCCACGCCGATCTGGCCGCGATACTGAGTAGAATTTCTGAAACGGACGGCACCCTCTCCCGTTTGCAGGCCGATTACAACCGGCGTGCGGTGGTGCTTGAAGATGCGCTCGGCCACTTCTGGAACAAGGCGGCCGGTAGCGTAACCGGCATCCGCGCCAGCGACCCGTTCGATCTGGACCCGCAGCTTGCCCGGCAGGCCATGATGGTTTCCATCCAGAACGGGCAGATAGACATTGCACTCCCGGTCTGATCCCCCCCGTTTGTTTTACTAAATAGCAAGGCACCTCTAAAAACCTGTTGCGCGGTTCGAGTGCAAGGCGGACGGAGCGCAGAGCCCGAGACATATCATGTCGATAGGCGAGGGGTCGAGCACCGCCCAACGCAGCAATCGGGCCGCACAACGGGTTTTTAGAGGTGTCCTACTGCAGACGGCAGAAGGTTTCCATCCGCACCCTGTCGGCAGGGTCCGCCCAGTTGAACGAGACCCCCAGGCGGCACGACTTTCCATCCCGGACAAAGTTGCGAACCAGGGCCGTGGTGCGAACCTCTCTTTCCAGGCCGACGCCAAAGCTGACTGTCAGGGTACGCCCCGTGGGGTCCGCCGTTTCCGGCACAGAAAGCTCCAGTTGCCCGCCGTTGGTGGTCAGGTCGCGCAGGAAGCCGAACGCCAGCCCCACTGGCGCACGCCCCCCCGCAGGTAACCACGAAATCACCGCAGGCAGCCGCACCGGTACCCGGTGATCGGCGCGCAACGGCACCCGCTCAATTTGAGTTGGATAATCCAGCAGAAAAAACGGTTCGGGTTTTAGAGTCTTGCCACGCACCCGACCGTTCAGGGCATATACATCCCCGTTCAGCACATAGCGTAGCGACAGAGCCTTTCCCACCTCAAGGTCAATGGGTTTGCCCCCTAATTCGGGCAGGGAACAGACCAGATATTCATTCTCCCGCCAGCCGATCAGCCGGGCGGGCACTTTCTGCTCCACGCCACCTACTTTCGGGAACAGAAAGATCAGGCTACCGACTTTCAGTACCTCCCGCACCGGCAAGGCCGCCGGGGTTGTATTTTTTTCTGAACCCCCTGGAATCGCTATTCCGTGCATCGAACTCCCTTTTCATTTTCATGGGTACACAAACACACCTGTACCCGCACCACACCCGGCAGCACACACACACGCCGGTCACTTCCACCACACCTGCCCCCCACATATGGAATATAGCCGTCCTTTAAGCGCACACCCTTGAAACATGGTAAAATTCCCTCGTTGTAGGGGTTCTTTGACAGGACCGGCAGTTTTTCCCTTGTGCATGTGTTTTGCCGTACCGATTTGCACCCGATTTTGGGGGCGAAAGGTTTCGACGAGGGTGATGGAAGCCGGGGTTGCGTGCCGAGGTCTCCGGTTGGCCTCGTAAAAAAACCGGAACAAACTCAAGTGCCAATGAGCCTGAATACGCACTGGCTGCTTAATTAATTAAGTAGCGGCAACCGGCGGTTACGACCGCCGGCGTCTTTCCCGAAGATGTCCGGGCTTTGGGAAAAGGCGTAATTTACCGGGCTGGCGTTCCCCGCGGGCACCTTGCAGGGGGGCGTAAGACCATAAGGGTGCTGGTTCTGACCTTGGCCTGTTTATGGGCTTGGGACGGGGCGAGACTTAATACATAAACTACGCACGTAGAAGCCTCGGTCGTCCCATTCTCGGACGCGGGTTCGATTCCCGCCGCCTCCACCATTTTCCCTTCCGATACAATCCAATAAAGTCCAATTACCCCGTGTAACAGCGGGGTTTTTTGTGTATTATGGGTCCACTGAGGTCCGATGAAATCCGGGGGCAACCGGAGCATTTGGGGGACACAATGTGGGTCCACTGGCCGGGGACAAAATCTGTGGCCCCCAATTGGGAAACCCATCACGGAGTTGGCGATGCGACTGACCGATGCAGCGATTCGAAATGCCAAACAGGCCGTCACACCTGCGGGCCGGGTGACGGATAAGCCATACAAGATGGGTGATGGTGGCGGCCTGTACCTGGAGGTCACGCCAACCGGCGGCAAGTGGTGGCGACTCAAGTACCGCTTTGGCGGGAAGGAAAAACGCATCGCTCTGGGTGTTTACCCCAACGTTTCTTTGGAAAGTGCTCGGGAGATGTGTGGGCGCTACCGCGAGATGCTTTCGGAGAAACAGGATCCGGGAGAGTTCCACAAGCAAATGAGGCAGGCCGAACGGGATCAACGAGCCCGGAAGCTGTCCCCTACCCGTTTCACGCTGGACCACCTTGGTTCCCTTTCAATCACTCTGGGTAGAAGACGGGTGTCCTTGACGCCTGAAGAGACAATGGAACTGAGGGCATTCCTGGATGCCACGCGGGCGGTTCCAGTTCCCAAGGAGGCGGCATGCGTCTAACTGATACGGCTCTTCGTAATGCCAAGCCGAAGGAGAAACGCTACAAGCTCTTTGACGGCCGCGGCCTGTATCTGGAGGTTTCACCCCAGGGCGGAAAGTGGTGGCGCCTGAAGTATCGCTTCGGCGGCAAGGAAAAGCGCATTTCCCTTGGGGTCTACCCGGAGGTCTCCCTGAAAGATGCCCGCAGCAGACGGGACGATGCCCGCAAGCTGCTGGCGAACAATGTTGACCCGGGTGAACACCGCAAGGCCGTCAAGCGCGTCGAGCGGGCCGTAACGGAAGACACCTTCGAGGCGGTGGCGCGGGAATGGTTCGCCAAGTACAAGCCCACTTGGGTGCCGTCCCATGCGGAACGGATCATCCGCCGCCTGGAAAGGGACCTGTTCCCCGCCATCGGCACCCGCCCTACCCGTGAGATCAACGCGCCGGAACTGTTGACCGCGCTGCGGCGCATTGAGGAGCGGGGCGCCCTGGACACAGCCCACCGAGCCCTCCAGAACTGCGGACAGGTGTTCCGCTACGCCATTGCCACCGGTCGAGCCGATCGCAACCCGGCAGCCGATTTGCGCGGGGCGCTTCCCCCGCCTCAGGGTTCTCACTTTGCCGCCATCACCGATCCCAAGGAGATTGGCGCCTTGCTCCGCGCCATTGATGACTACGAAGGGTTCTACTCCGTGCGCTACGCCCTGAAACTGGCCCCCCTGGTATTTGTACGCCCGGGAGAATTACGGCTGGCCGAATGGACTGAAATCGACCTGGACAAAGCCGAGTGGAACCTCCCGGCGGCGCGGATGAAGCTGAAAGAGCCGCACCTGGTTCCTCTGTCCCTGCAGGCCGTGGAGATCCTGCGGGAACTACACGCCCTCACCGGAGAACGGCAATACCTGTTCCCAGGAGGCCGCACCCACCTGCGCCCCATGAGCAACAACGCCCTGCTGGCTGCCCTGCGGCGCATGGGCTACACAAAAGAAGAGATGACCCCCCACGGATTCCGGGCCATGGCCAGGACGGTGCTGGACGAAGTGCTAGGATGCCGTCCGGACATCATCGAGCACCAGCTTGCCCACGCGGTGAAGGACCCTCTGGGCCGCGCCTATAACCGCACAAAGCACCTGCCGGAACGCCGCAAGATGATGCAGGAGTGGGCCGACTATTTGGACAAGCTGAAGGCCGGAGGGGTGGTTGTTCCATTGCATGGCAGGGCTGCGGGATGAGGCTGAAGTGAATAGCACAGGAGAGTAGAACCATAGCATCCCTCCCCAATATGGGCGATGGAAGGAGAGCATCGTGACCGACGACCAGCCTGTAACGCCAAAAGGACTCCCGATATGGGTGGCTCTCAATCGATTGCCCAATTACGAGGAGTGGCAGGAGTTGCTACAGACTGACCAATATCTCCCCCTTTTTCACGCGGTTTGTTATCTCGTGGAGCGCCCAGCGGACAGGAGGGTGAAGGAGCAGCCGAGAACTCCTGAAGAGTGTTGGGACGAATTCGACAGAAAAGCGTTCGACCGCATCGAAAAAGCGGCCAAGGGTGATATCCATGCCGGAACCCTTCCGGCCGTCCAGGAAGACGGTGGCCCGTGGGTCACGCCAGCGGATTTTCTAACATGGGCGGAGGCGTTCGCCGAGAGAGACCCTATAGTCGTTCCAGACGAAATGCGGGTTGTTTCCGCTAGATCCTCGGCTTCCCCTGACGTGTGGGTGGACTCGGAGATAGATGCCAAGGTTTGGTGGCGAGGTGAACAGGAGAGTGGTTCTAAGACGGCATCGGAACGAGAATTTCGGAAGTCGGCAGCACAACACGCCGCAAATGCTCGTTACGAAAGCTTGCGGAAGGAAAAAAAACGTTTCCAAGCGAGCTACAGAGAACTGCGAAAGTTACTATCCAACATGACTCGGAAGGAACTGATCGAGAAAGTTTACGATGGAGATCCGGTTCCGCGTGTCGCCACCACTTGGGCCAAAGAAGCTGACAAGGAGGACGGATTTGTCCGCTCGCCCGGACGCCCCAAAACTGCGGAATAAATCCCCAATCTGCGCGCATAAAATGCTTTTATGCGCGCAGCCCACCCTTTTCGTCTGGACCCTCACATATCACCCCAGCCAATCTTGTCCTGGCCCGGATGTTCCGGGCCCATATTCAAGGAGGCGAGAATGGTAGCCAACAGCGAGAAATCGCCGGTTCGCATCCCTAGCCGAATCATCCGCCTGGGCGAGGTATTGACCCGCGTCGGACTGAGCCGGTCCACTATTTACGAAAAGGTCGCATCTGGAACTTTCCCAATTCCTGTGTCCCTTGGCGCACGCCGCGTCGGCTGGAAGGAAACTGAAGTGGATGAGTGGATTGCATCCCGACCGCGCGTCCAGATACTTCGAAGGATGGGCGGCAATGGGAGTTGATCGCCGTAAAAGGCAAGGCCAGTTCGCATCTATTCCCTATAACCTGTTGGAGTCTCCTGCCTGGATATCCCTTCCGCACAGTTCACATACGTTACTGCTGTTCATTTGGAGGCGGTACAACGGCAGTAATAACGGTAACCTTGCGGCCCCGTTCACCGAGGCAAAGGAATGCGGCCTCTTCAAGAGCAAGGCTACTTTCTATAAGGCGATGGATGCCTTGTGGGAGCGCGGCCTGATCGCAATGACACGTCCGGGCAACTGGGGCTCTGAACGGACTTGCCATTTGTGGACAATAACGCTCCGTCCAGTGAACCAGAATTTGAATCTTGGTATCACAAAATCAGATCGAACGGACGATTGGAAACGGTGGAGTCCTGATAACCCATCTCCGAATTTCAAGAAGTGGTTCCCTCTCATCCAGAAGCAGCGCTCCTACCTATCCACGAAGGCACACCAACGGCACCAAGGCAATAAAAATTCATGCGTCGAAAAATTCGACGTGACACGTCCCAAAAATGGACGCATGAGGGTCGTTTGATGGGGAATCACGTCCCAAAAATGGACGCGTACGGTCTATTTTTGGAGGGTCCATGCGTCGAAAATCCGGACTCCTTTATAGATATACCAGGCGTTCCCCGAACGGGCGGCGTGAACTCACCTTCGGGGTGGGTCTCCCTGTCTGCTGTAGTGGACAGGCCATTCACAGGCGATGTGGTGAGCGGGGCCGGCAACCGCACTTGGTTCAAAGGCAGTGGGAAATATACATGTGCATGATGAAAAAGGGGGGGACGACTTGAGCCCACTGACTTTCCGGCAGAGACTGTTCGTCGAAGAGTATATGAGGGACGGGAACGCCACCCAGGCTGCAATACGCGCCGGGTACAATCCAAAAACAGCAAAATCCATCGCCAGCGAAAACCTGACAAAACCTGACATTGTGGAGGCTGTAAACGCAGCAGTCGATGCGCGAGTGCTACGGACTCGTGTGTGTGCCGATGCGGTGATCGAAAAGGCAATGGCGATCGTCTGCTTCGATATCCGGGTTTTGTTCGACGACAACGGCCACCTGCGGTCCGTCAAGGACCTGCCGGAGGAGGCGGCCCAGGTGCTGGCCGGGATGGACGTGACCAAAGTGAAGGTGCGCGGCAGCAAGAACGACAAGTACGCAGTCACCACCAAGATCAGGCTGCCCGACCGCAACGCGGCGATTGCTACCCTGCTCCGGCACCTGATCGGCATGCAGGTGAATGTGAGCGGAACGGTGAAGCCCGAACGCATTGAACCGCTGCCTGTAGACGAGATTACGGCCAAGTTCCAGGCGCGGAAGGCTGAGTGAGGTGTGGGGAGAGATGACAGTGCCTTACGCCTAATGTGAAGATGCTGCATAGAGAGTACGGTTTGACTGCCCTGTTTGTACAAGTGAGGAGAAAATCATGACAGACCAAAAGAACCCCTCGTCCCCACTGGAGAAAAAACCGCGATATCCGGCGATACAGGCTCTCGGGGACGCGCTGCAGAAGAGCACGGACAAGAAGCGTGCGTTGGCTGCGGCGATTATGAAGGTTGAGGAGAAGGGGCAGGGTCACGCACGTCCTCATACAGGCCGGTCAACTCACGATGAAAGCCGATAGAGTCACAGCGGATAACAGTAGGGAGGAGGGGGTGGCCTACCGATCCGTAATCGGGGGATTGTGTAGATAAGAACGCTCTTAATCCAACTACTTAAAATGAGACACGGTGATTCCCGTCACACCACCGTCACGTGAGATACAAGTTTTGGAGAGAGGCGTACCCGGAAATCTGACTCTCCTGGCTGTGGGCTGATACTGCCAGAAAGTTCTACCATACAGGCTGACCT
>CBDUXI010000081.1:0-10614 GCA_965371175.1 uncultured bacterium | reverse complement strand
CATCCTTGGTGAGGAAACCGCCGGGGGGCAGCTCTTCACCGGTGGGCGGCTCCAGCTTGAACTCGGTGCCGTCGGCCCCGGTCAGGCTGTCGGTAAGCGGGTTGAACTTGAGGGAACCGGCCAGTCCCATGGCCACCACGATTTCCGGGCTGGCAATAAAGCCACGGGTTTCCGGGTTGGCGTCGTTACGGGCGCGGAAGTTGCGGTTGAACGAGGTGATGATGCTGTTTGCATCGCCTTTTTGAAAGTCGTCCCGCCGCCACTGGCCGATGCACGGTCCACAGGAGTTGGACAGCACGGTGCCACCCACGCTGTTGAACGTCTCCATGATGCCGTCACGGATGATGGTTTCGTGCACCCGCTCCGAACCGGGGCTGATCATGAAGGTGGATTTGGCCTTGATGCCGTGCTTTGCCGCCTGCGCTGCGATGGACGCCGCACGGGTCATGTCTTCATAGCTGGAGTTGGTGCAACTGCCGATAAGGGCGGCGCTGAGGGCTTCCGGGTAGCCTTCCTTGTCGGTCTCGGCGGCCAGATCGGAAATTTTGCGGGCCAGATCCGGGGTGTGCGGGCCGACCACGTGGGGCTCCAGTTCCGACAGGTTGATCTCGTACACCTCGTCGTAGAACGCCTCCGGGTTTTTGTCCACCTCCGGGTCGGAGGTAAGGGCCGCAGCGTACTGGTCGGTCAGGTCCGCCACGGCGGCCCGCTCGGTCACACGCAGGTAACGGCCCATGGAGTCGTCGTAGCCGAACATGGACGTGGTGGCGCCGATCTCGGCACCCATGTTGGTGATGGTGCCCTTGCCACTGGCGGAAATGCTGCGGGCGCCCGCGCCGAAATATTCGACGATCTTGCCGGTGCCGCCCTTCACGGTCAGCATCTGCGCTACCTTGAGAATCACGTCCTTGGGGGAGGTCCAGCCGGACAGTTCACCGGTGAGCTTGATACCCACCAGTTTGGGCATGCGGGTCAAGAGCGGTTGGCCGGTCATGACATCTACCGCGTCCGCACCGCCCACGCCGATGGCGATCATGCCCATGCCGCCCGCGTTGGGGGTGTGGGAGTCGGTGCCGATCATCATCATGCCGGGCACCGCGTAGTTTTCCAGCACCACCTGATGGATGATGCCCGATCCCGGCTTCCAGAAGCCCATGCCGTACCGCTGTGCGGCGGCGTTCAGGAAGTCATACACCTCTTTGTTGGTGTCTTCGGCCACCAGCAGATCCTGCTTTTCGCCTTTGTAGGCCTGGATCAGGTGATCGCAGTGCACCGTGGACGGCACGGCGGTTTTGGGCATGCCCGCCGTCATGAACTGCAAAATGGCCATCTGGGCGGTGGCATCCTGCATGGCCACCCGGTCGGGGCGCAGCCACACGTCGTCGTCACCCCGCTCGATGGGGCAGGTGTCGGCGTCGTCCATGTGGGAAAACAGCACCTTCTCGGCCATGGTCAGGGGGCGGCCCAGTCGTTTGCGGGCGGCGGCGTGCACGCTTTCGAGTCTTTCGTACAGCGCCTTTACGTCATTGATATCGATCAACATGTGATTTGCTCTTTAAAAAAAACGGTTGTTCAGGCTCCGGGAACGTCCCGGAGGCCTTCTCCATCGTACTCGTATGCGCCTTCCGGCAGGCGGCGGAACGGTTTTTCACGGCTCCACTCCTCCACAATGTGGGCCACCACGCCGGGAATGCGGGCGATGATAAAGAACCCTTTGCCCACCTTCCAGTCAAAACCCATGTCGCACAGGATGGCGGCAATGACGCCGTCCACGTTCAGGGGCATGTTGCGCCCCATATTTTCCTCCAGCGCGTCCTGTACCGCCACCGCAAAATCAATATAGGTACCGCCAAACTCGTACTCTCTGGCCAGTTCCAGCATGCGTACGGTGCGCGGATCACGCTTGTACAGCTTGTGACCAAAGCCCGGAAAGCGGCGTTTGGCGGCGCGCATCTCGGTCACCTTGTCTTTCGCCAGCTTTTGCACGTCGGATACCTTACCGTCGCCCAGCAGCTCCTCGAACAGCTTCATGCACTGCTCGATGGCGCCGCCGTGAAAGTCACCCAGCGTAAGGGCACCTGCCGCCACCGCGCTGTTGAGCGAGTTGCCACCGGAAAACACGGTGCGGGCCGCCACCACGGAAGGCGGCGCAATGCCGTGATCCACGCAGGCGGTGAGCATGGCGTTCATCATTTTTGATTCCGGCGCGGACGGCAGGGAGCCTTTGAGCACCAGATAGATGGAATCGGCAAAGGTGACGTTGCCGATCAGGTCCTGCAGCGGGTAGCCCCGCACCACGGTCTGGCCATCGATCTGTCCGGCTACGCCGGTTCTCCAAAGTACGTCAGACATGTTTTCCTCTTTCAATCGTTCCCTCGCAAAAAAAGAGGTGCCCCCCTCCGGCGGGAGGAAGCACACCTCTTTCATGCAAGTGAGTTAACCCATGGGTCTTTTTAAATCTCTCAAGCTATGCCGATCAGGCCGACTCGCTTTGCAGGAACACCTGGTTCAGCGTCTGGCTGGAACGCATTGCGGCAGCCACCCTGGCAGGATCGGAGTGGAAGTACCCACCCAGATCAACCGGGCTGCCCTGCACGGCATTCAACTCTTCCAGTATCTTCGTCTCGTTCGCTTCCAGCTTTTCGGCGACCGGCGCAAACTCCTGTTTGAGGTCGGCATCTTCATCCTGCGCGGCCAGGGCTTCCGCCCAATACATGGCCAGATAGAAGTGGCTGCCCTTGTTGTCCAACTGGTTTACTTTACGCAGGGGCGACTTGTTGTTGTCCAGCAGCTTGCAGGTGGCCTCGTCCAGTGCCTTGCCCAGCACGCCCGCCCGCTTGTTGCTGCGGAACTGGCTCAGGTGCTCCAGCGAGGCGGCCAGCGCCGCAAACTCACCCAGGGAATCCCAGCGCAGGTGGCCTTCCTTCACAAACTGCTGCACGTGCTTGGGGGCAGAGCCGCCCGCGCCGGTTTCAAACAGCCCGCCGCCGTTCATCAGCGGCACGATGGAAAGCATTTTGGCGCTGGTGCCCACTTCCAGAATCGGGAACAGGTCGGTCAGGTAGTCCCGCAGCACGTTACCGGTGACCGAGATGGTGTCCTGGCTCTTGCGTATGCGTTCCAGCGAGAAGCGGGTGGCCTCTACCGGAGGCATGGTGCGGATATCCAGACCGTCCGTGTCGTGATCCTTGAGGTACTGCTTCACCTTGGCGATCAGCTGCGCGTCGTGGGCCCGGTTCTCGTCCAGCCAGAACACGGCGGGGGTGCCGGAGGCTTTTGCCCGGTTGACGGCCAGCTTGACCCAGTCCTGAATCGGCGCGTCTTTGGCCTGGCACATGCGCCAGATGTCGCCCTCTTCCACCTGATGCTCATGCACCGTGTTGCCCGCGGCGTCGATCAGGCGGATGGTGCCGTTGCCCGGCGCTTCAAAGGTGGTGGGGTGCGAGCCGTACTCTTCGGCCTTCTGCGCCATCAGCCCCACGTTGGGCACGCTGCCCATGGTGGCCGGGTCCAGCGCCCCGTTTTTGACGCAGTCCTTGACGACTTCGTCGTAGACCCCGGCGTAGGAGTGATCGGGGATCACGCATTTGGTGTCGCCTTCGGCACCGTCCGGGCCCCAGCCCTTGCCGCCGCCACGGATCAGGGCGGGCATGGAGGCGTCGATAATGACATCCGACGGCACGTGCAGGTTGGTGATGCCGTTGTCGGAGTTCACCATGTACATGTCCGGCTGGCTGGCCATGCAGGCAGCAATATCGGCTTCGATCTCAGCCTGCTTGTCGGCAGGCAGGTTCTGGATTTTTGCCACCACGTCACCAAAACCGTTGTTGGGGTTGATGCCCAGTTCGGCAAACGTGTCGGCGTGCTTTTCGAACACGTCGGCAAAGTAGGTGGCGACACAGTGGCCGAAGATGATCGGGTCGGACACCTTCATCATGGTGGCCTTCATGTGCAGGGAGAACAGCACCCCTTTGGCCTTGGCATCCGCCACCTGTTCGGCCAGGAACGCACGCAGGGCATTCTTGCTCATGAAGGTGGCATCCACCACTGCACCGGCTGCCAGCGGCACTTTATCTTTCAGTACCGTGGTCTGGCCGTTTGCATCGACAAACTCGACACGCGCATCGCCTGCGGCGGCAGCGGAAATGGTGGTCGATTTTTCGTTGGAGTAGAAATCGCCGCCGGTCATGGTGGCCACGTGGGTTTTGGAATCACTGGCCCAGGCACCCATGGAGTGGGGGTTCTTTTTGGCGTATTCCTTCACCGCCTTGGGCGCACGACGATCCGAGTTGCCTTCGCGCAGCACCGGGTTCACGGCGCTGCCCAGAATTTTGGCGTAACGGGCATGAATCTCTTTTTCGGCATCGGTTTTGGGAGACTCCGGGTAGTCCGGCAGATCGTACCCCTGGCTTTTCAACTCGGTGATGGCGCCCACCAACTGCGGGATCGAGGCACTGATGTTCGGCAGCTTGATGACGTTGGCGTCCGGGGTTTTAACCAGGTCGCCCAGCTCCGCCAGATCGTCGGGCTGCTTTTGCGCTGCCGTCAGGTTGTCGGGGAAGTTCGCAATGATGCGCCCGGCCAGGGAAATGTCTTTGGTGCCAACGACCACCCCGGCGGCTTTGGTGAACGCCTGAATGATCGGCAGAAAAGAGGCGCTGGCAAGTTCGGGGGCTTCATCGACCTTGGTATAGATGATATCCGGCTGTGCTGACATGTTATTCGCTCCAGTTCAAAAACCCGGACGGGATTCGCCCGGCTGAAAAAGGGGTTAAATCGTCGTGTATCGGGGCTGCACGTCGGAGGTGGTGACATTCGGCAGGTTCGCCTGCACGCCCAACTCTTCGATACAGTCCACCAGGTCGTGGTAGTACTTCGCCACGCGTACGTTTTTTCCTGCTTCTGCAAGCAGGCGCTTCTTGTCGGAGGCTTTGCCCTTGCCGCGCTCTACCACGGCACCGGCATGACCGAAGGCAACCCCCTCCTGCTCTTCCTGAAACTCGCCGCCGATAAAGGCCGCTACCGGCTTGGTGAACTTGCCTGCGGCAATGGCCTCGGCGGCCTGCTCTTCATAGGTGCCGCCCACCTCGCCCAGCATCACCAGACCGGTACAGGCCGGGTTGGCTTGCAGCTCTTCCATCAGGTCAGAGTAGATGGTGCCGCAGATCACGTCGCCGCCCATGCCCATGGCCATCAGCACCCCGTGGCCGCGACGCTTGAGCATCTCGGCGGTGGTGACGGTGAGGCCGCCGGATTTGGAGATGACCACCAGCCCGCCCGCAGCCAGCGCCCCTTCCGGAGCCTTGCCGCCGATGGCGGCGATACGGCCCACCTCGGGCACAAAGCAGCCCAGGCTGGTGCCACCCACCACGCGCACGCCTTTTTCCACGGCCATCGCGTAAATTTCGGAAGCGTCCCGGATCGGTGTGTGTTCGGTGATGACAAAGACGGTCTTCAGGCCGTTGTCCATGGCTTCCAGCGTAGCGTCCTTGACGCTTGCGGGCGGCACATAGATCAAAGCCGTGTCGATGTCGCCGTGCCTGGCGGCGGCTTCCTTGATGGTGTTGTAGATGGGCACGTCCGGCTCGACGGAGGTGCCGCCCTTGCCGGGGGTGACTCCGGCCAGAATGATGCCCGGAAACAGGGCTTCGGACTCACGCACCACCTGGGAGGCCTCACGGCCCGTGGCGCCAATCACCACCAGACGGGTATTTTCATTTAACAGGGAAGTACCTTTCACGTTGTTCTCTCCTACGCTTCGGCCACTTCCGGGCCCGGTTTGTATCCCCGGTGCTCCACCAGCAGGTCGCGCAGAATCAGCGGCGCCTGGGTGATGGGAAGCTCGGAGTCGTAAATTTTGCCTTTGATGCCATTTCTTTCAAAGCACTCGGCCAGCAGTTTCAGGCCCTTTTCCACCTCGGGACCGCCCCGACGCACCACCCAGATCAGGTCGGTGTCGAGGCTGCCCTCTTTGACCATATCGTCCAGGGCGTTTACCAGCCCTTCGCCCAACGTCACGTCGATGCGGGTGTTGGAGGCGGTACCGCCACACACCAGAATCCCTTGCAGGCCGGGCTTGTCGAGGATGATGTTTGAAATGGCGTACATCTTCTCCGCCGGCGGGTTGCCGCCGATGTCGGTGAAATTGGCCGGGCGCAGACCCACGTCGTAGGCGGTTTCGATGGTCACGGCAGAACCGCCGCCACCGAAGGTCATCATGCCGATGTCGCCGGACAGGTCTTCCGGTTCCACGTAACTGCCGGCCTTGCCCCGGTGGTCGTCCCGGTCGATGAGCAGGGCATCAATCTCGCGTTGGGTCTGATCGCGGGCAAAGGCGGAGCGCTCACCATAGATTTTTTGCGGGGCCACGGAGGCATCGTCGTCCAGAATCACCACCGCATCCAGCGCGCGGATGTCGAGGGCGTCCACCATCTCGCCGGTCTTTCTGTTTTTCTTCTGTACCTTCACCACGGCCAGCGGGTTGATCTCGAGCATGCGGCTCTCGGAACCCCAGAAGGCGTCGTACATTTTGGCGATGGCCAGGGAAGCCTGCCGCAGGATGGCGCCATATTTTTTGGTAAAGCCGATCTCTACCAGCATATTGCGGATCTCGTACGGCTCAATGGCGGGTTTGGCTGCCACCGGGAAGGTGAGGATGTCCTTCGGGTCGATCTCCTCCACGTCCATGCCACCCTGCATGGACAGGGTGATGACCGGTCCACGGGTTTCGGTGGAGTAGGTCATGGCGCAGTACAGTTCGGCCTGAATATCGGCCTTCTCACACACCATGACCGAGACCGGGGTTTCGCCCCAGACCTTCATGGCCATGATATCGGTGACCGCCGTGGCCGCCTCTTCCGGGGTGTTGACCAGCTTCACCCCACCGGCCTTGCCGCGCTTGCCCACCAGCACCATGGCCTTGACCACCGCGCCGCCGTTGGCTTTAACAAACTCAGCTACTTCGTCATTCGGCTCCGTGGCCACCACAAATTTGGGGTGGGGCACCTTGTACTTGGTGTAGATGCTTCCAACCGCTTCGTGTTCGTACAGATTCACGCGTCTCTCCTTGCTGACTTCCGGTCCGAACCGCAAAAAAACCGATGGCACCCGCATACCCGCTCATCCGGCTTACACAGGCTCGGAAGGCGCAGGAACAGGTCGAATACCCAGGGAATGTGGAATTGTAAAATTGTGGCGAGCGGGTGGTCAACTGCTTTTGACGATCGGGTACCCTGCGGCGGCCATTTCCTCTTCCAGAGAGACCGCTTCCTGGCCCGGCCCGACGGTCCGCCCAAGCCGGTTGCCGATGTCGTCAAAAATGGACAGCACACACGGCACCATCACCAACGTAAGGATGGTGGCAAACGCCAGTCCCCACACGATCGAGATGGCCATGGGGGCAAGGTAGGCCGCCTGCCCGCGGGTCTGGAACGACAGGGTGAGCAGCCCCAGCACCGTGGTGACACTGGTGAGCAAAATGGGCCGCAAACGGTGCTTTGCGGAGCGCACCACCGATATCCAGCGAGATGCACCGCGTCTTCTGGCACTGTTGACGAACGACACCAGCACCAGCGAATCGTTCACCACCACCCCCACCAGCCCGGCCAGGCCGATGAGTGATAAAAGCCCCAACGGCTGCATCATCACCAGGTGACCCACCACCACCCCCACGAAGGCGAACGGCACCGTACTCATGATAATCAGCGGTTGCACGAACGAGCGAAACAGGGTGCCCAGAATCAAATAGATAATCAGCACCGCCAGGGCGCTTGCCCGGGCCAGGGAGTAAAGCGACTCCATCTGCCGCTCGTTCTCGCCACCGTATACCAGTTCGTAACCGGGAAAACGGCCGGGCACGTCGGCAAACGTTTCCTTGACCAGCCGGTTGGCCTCGGTGGAGGTAATGACATCCTTGTTGACGGCGGAAGAAATCAGAATGGAGCGTTTTCTGTCCTTGCGGATAACCGCCGCCGCCCCTTGCGAAAGCGACACCTCGGCCACGCTCGACAGGGGCACCCATCCGGCGGTACGACTGAGCAGGCGAATTTCGTCCAGGCGCTGGGGCCGGTCGGAAAAGTCATCCGCATAGCGCACCATCACGTCCAGGGTTTCGTTGCCCTGGCGCACGTCGGACACCTTTTCCCCCTCGAACACAATCCGCACCGCACGGGCCACGGCGGCGGCGGACAGGCCGTACAGGGCGGCCCGGTCCTCATCCACCTTGACGGTGAGCTCCGGCTTGCCCAGCACGTCGTCCGACGACACGTCATACACCCCTTCAATCCCCCCCAGATAGTCATATATCTCGCGGGAGATGGTACGCAGGGTCTCTACATTTTCCCCGCGCACCTTCACCTCCACCGCCCGGCCCACCGGGGGTCCCCCCTGGGTTTCGATTACCCGCAGGGTTTCATAGCCGCTGATGTTGTGCAGGTTCTGGCGGAACTCGTTTAACACCTCGTAGCCGTTGCGCCGCTCGGGATCGTCAAAGTGGGCCAGCTCGAAATAGATCATCCCCAGGTTGCTGCCGCCGGTGGAACGGCCGGTAGAAATATCGAAGTGGTTGCCCACCAGCGAGACCATGGCGTTCATGTCGGTGGGCGGTAGCTGATGTCCCACTTTTTCCACCTGGGCCAGCACCCGTTCCGTTTCCTTCAGACTGGTGCCTTCCGGGGTTTCCACCATCACCGCAAAGCCGGGCAGGTCGCGGGTGTTGAACATCACAAATTTCATGTGGAAGCGCATCACCAGTATCGATAACACCGCGCACCCCAGCAAAATGCCCACGGTGATATACCGGTGCCTGAGGGCGGTAATAATCAGGCGGGTGTACCGTTTTCTGAGTGCAATGAACCGCCGCCCCTCGCGCCGGACGCCTCCCGCCAGCCCTTTGCTGAATTCGGCCAGATGGGAGGGCAACATCAACAGTGACTCGATCATGGTGGCAATCAGGCAGAGCACGACCACCAGCGGGATCACCTTCATAAATTTGCCCATGATCCCGCTCATGAGCATCATCGGCAAAAACGCCGCCATGGTGGTGGTGGTGGCCGCCAGCACCGGCATCATCACTTCGCTTGCACCCACCACGGCCGCCGCGCGCGGCGTCAGCCCTTTCAGCAAGTAGCGGTATACGTTTTCGGTAACGATGATGGCATCGTCCACAATGAGCCCCAGCACCACAATCAGGGCAAACAGCGACAGCATGTTGATGCTCAACCCCATCAGGTGCATGAACACGAACGCCATCAGAAAACTGGTGGGAATACCCACCGCCGCCCAGAACGCCATGCGCCAGTCGAGCATGGCAAACAGGGCCAGGCAGACCAGCACAAAGCCGATGGTGCCGTTTACATACAGGGTTTTCAGGCGCGACTCGATCCAGATGGAGCCGTCCCGGGTGGTGGTGATACGCACCCCGTCTGCGGCGATTGCCCGCTCCTGCGCCACAATGCGGTTGATCGCCGCCACAATGGCGATGGTGTCGCCCTTTTTCTTTTTGGAAACCTCCAGAGAGATGGCCCGCTCGCCGTCGATCTTGCCGAACGACTCTTCCTCCTTGAACGCCACCCGCACCGTGCCCACATCGCCCAGCCGCACGTGGCGGCCGTCCGGGCGCGCGCGCACCACGACTTCAGCCAGCCTTGCCGGGTCCCGGTACTCCCCTTCCGTACGCACCAGAAACTCGGTGCGGTTGCCCCGGATCACCCCGGCGGGAAGGTCCATATTACGGGCCGTGACCGCGTCCGCCACCTCGGAAGAGCTCACCCCGTAGGCCACCATCCGTAACGGGTCGAGCTCGATGGCCACCTCCTGATCCCGGTAGCCGGTCATGGTCACGGAGGCCACGCCGGCAATGCCGTCGATGGCGGATTCCATGTCTTTGGCCACCTGCCGCATGGCCAGTTCCGGTGCGCTGCCGTGCACGGTGACGTTGATGACCGGGAACTGGCTTTCGATCTCGATGACCATCGGATCGTCCGCGTCCTCCGGCAGATCCACCAGCCGCTCGATTTCGCTTCTGGCGTCCTGGGCCACCTTGGCGATGTCCGCGCCCTGTTCGAGTTGCAACTCGATCATGGACATGCCCTCCAGGGAGCGGGAGTTCACCTCCTCCACCCCGGTGATGGCGTGGATCGCATCCTCAATGGGAATGGTGACTTCCTTTTCCATCTCTTCCGCGGAAATGCCGGAATAGGCGGTGGAGATGGCCACCAGATCGAGGGAGATTTCCGGGAACACCTCCCGGGTCATGGTCATGTAGTAATAGCTGCCGCTGATGATGGTGAGCGCCAGCAGCAGGTTAACGAACACCGGGTTTTTGACGGAAAGCAGAACCGGTTTCATGAGGGCCGCACCTTTCCCAGGCGCCTACGGCAAACTGTAGAGGGCGGGCTTGCCGGCGTCCCCCACACGCTTGCCGTTCAATACAATAATGGCCACGGGTTCACCCCCTTTGAGGGTGGTTTGCCCCACCACCACCACCCGGTCGTTTTGCACCCGCCCCCCGGAGATGATCGCCATTTCGTCCACCCGGGCCCCCCCCACGACCGGACGGGGGACGGCCCGGCCGACGTTGCCTACGACGACGTCGAGGCGCGAACGGGCATCTTC
>CBDUXI010000080.1:0-10638 GCA_965371175.1 uncultured bacterium | reverse complement strand
CAGCATTCATGCGGGGCTGTCGCCCTTCCGATAGGGCAGGGGACGGCCGTTTGCCGTTGACACTTTACGGCATCTCGCCTATGGTCACACGGATATACCAAAAACCCTGTTTTTCCTTTTGTCACCCTACCTTACATGAAACAAGACGATCGTAACCTCACCTGGCACCACGGCCTGATTAACCGGAAAGACCGGAACCAATTTAACGGCCACAAGAGCGGGGTGATCTGGATGACCGGGTACTCCGCCTCCGGCAAGAGCACCATTGCTCACGTCATGGAGAAAGCCCTGTTTGAAGACCGGGTGCGCGTCTACGTGTTAGATGGCGATAACGTTCGCCACGGCCTGAATGGCGATCTGGGGTTCAGCGCGGAAGACCGCACCGAAAACCTGCGGCGGGTGTCCGAGGTATCCAAACTGTTTTGCGATGCGGGCATTGTGGTCATGACTGCGTTTATCAGCCCGTTCCGGGAGGACCGCAGGCTGGCGCGTAAATGCATCGGCGATGACGACTTTCACGAGGTGCACATCAAGTGCCCCATCGAGGTCTGCGAAGAACGCGATCCCAAAGGCATCTATAAAAAGGTGAGAGCAGGCGAAATTGCCCGGTTCACTGGCATTTCCGACCCGTACGAGGCGCCTATCAAGCCGGAACTGGTGCTGGAAACGGACAAATATTCCATCGAAGAATGTCAGCAACAGTTTTTAGACTACCTGAAAGAAAAAAAGCTGATCCGGTGACCGTAAAAGCTGCCCTGATTGAAAAACTGAACGCCAAAAATGCCCGCATCGGCATTGTGGGCCTCGGCTATGTGGGCCTGCCCCTGGCGCTCCGCTATGTGGAGGCCGGTTACAAGGTGCGCGGGTTTGACGTGGACCCGGAAAAACCGGCGGCGCTGATGGCCGGACGCAGCTACATTGAACATATCGATGCGTCGCCGCTAAAACAGGCCAGCCAGGACGGCCAGTTTGACGCCACGGTCGATTACGCCGAAATAAGTGAGTGCGACGCCATCATCCTGTGCGTGCCCACCCCCCTGAACGACCACCGGGAACCGGACCTGTCATTTGTGACCGGCTCCACCGATGCCGTGACCCCGCACATGCATCCGGGGCAGGTGCTGTCGCTGGAAAGTACCACCTATCCGGGCACGACGGACGAGGAGCTTCGGCCGCGCCTGGAAAAAGCAGGCCTGAAAGTGGGGGAGGATGTCTTTCTGGTTTACTCCCCCGAACGGGAAGATCCGGGAAATCCCGATTTCAACACCCGCACCATTCCCAAGGTGGTCGGAGGGACGACCCCTGCCTGTGGCGAAGTGGGCGTGGCACTATACGATCAGGTGATCGATCAGGTGGTGTCGGTTTCCTCCACCCAGGCGGCGGAGTTGACCAAAATTCTCGAAAACACCTACCGCGCCGTCAATATCGCGCTGGTCAACGAGTTAAAGGTGGTGGCCGACCGCATGGGACTGGACCTGTTCGAGGTCATCCGCGCCGCCGCCACAAAACCGTTCGGTTTCACACCGTTTTATCCCGGTCCGGGGCTGGGGGGGCACTGCATTCCCATCGACCCGTTCTACCTGACCTGGAAAGCGCGGGAGTACGGCATTGCCACCAAGTTCATCGAGCTTGCCGGTGAAGTGAACACCGCCATGCCCGATTACGTGGTGAACAAGGTGGCAGAGGCGTTAAACGATCACGGCAAACCGATCAAGGGGTCCCGCGTGCTGATTCTGGGCCTTGCCTACAAAAAGAATGTGGACGATACCCGCGAATCCCCCAGCGTAACCCTGATGGAAAAACTACGGGAACGGGGGGCACAGATTGCCTATGCTGACCCCCACGTGCCGGTGTTCCCCAAAATGCGGCGACACCGGTTTGACCTGAAAGACACACCCACGGACAAGGCGTCGCTCCAGTCGTTCGACTGCGTGCTCATCTCTACCGCCCACGACCGGTTTGACTGGGATGCCATCCGCAAGCACGCCCCGCTGATCGTCGATACCCGCGGCGTGTATTCCCCGGAACCCGGAAAAATCTACCGGGCCTGAAGCGCCGATGCAAAAGCGTGCGGAGCGCCACTCGCAAGGCCGGGGAAAAGTTGACAAAATCGGAGATTGAGAGATAATGTTCATAGCGTGAACAAGCCCGGTTTCAGTTCATACAGCATGTGTAAAGGGAGTACATGACGTGTCCGACAGCCAAAAAGTTGCGCTGATTACCGGCATCACGGGCCAGGATGGCTCGTATCTGGTGGAGCTGTTGCTGGACAAAGGGTATGCGGTGCACGGGATTATCCGCCGGGCTTCCTCGTTCAATACCCAACGCATCAATCACATTTACAAGGATCCACACATCCCGGATGCGCGGATGTTTCTCCACTACGGCGATCTGTCGGACGGGACCAGCCTGAGCCGGGTGATCGAATCGATCTGTCCGGACGAGGTGTACAACCTGGGGGCCCAGTCCCACGTCAAGGTATCGTTCGATGAGCCGGTCTACACGGTCGATATTGACGCCCTGGGCGTCATGCGCCTGCTGGAGGCCATTCGTGATTTTCGGGAACGTAGCGGCAAGGAGGTCCGCTTTTATCAGGCCGGTTCGTCAGAAATGTACGGCAAGGTGGCGGAAACGCCCCAGACCGAAACCACGCCGTTCCATCCCAGAAGCCCGTACGCCTGCGCCAAGCTGTATGCCCACTGGCAGACGGTGAACTACCGGGAGGCGTACGGCCTGTTCGCCAGCAACGGCATCCTGTTCAACCACGAGTCCCCCAGAAGGGGAGAAACCTTCGTGACCCGCAAGATTACTCGCGCTGCCACCCGCATCAAGCTGGGGCTAAAGAAAAAACTGTACCTGGGCAATCTGGACGCCAAGCGCGACTGGGGGTTTGCCGGAGATTACGTAGAGGCCATGTGGCGCATGTTGCAACATGACGAGCCGGGCGATTTTGTGGTGGCCACCGGCAAAAGCTACTCGGTGCGGGAGTTTGTGGAAAAAGTGTTCAGCCAACTGGAACTGGACTGGGAAAAATTCGTGGAGATCGACGAGCGCTACTTCCGTCCGGCAGAGGTGGAAATGTTGCAGGGAGACGCCACCCGCGCCAGAGACGAACTGGGGTGGACGCCCAAAGTGGACCTGGATGGACTGGTAGAGATGATGGTGGAAGGCGACCTGGAGATGGCCCATCGAGAAAAAACCCTGATCAAGGCAGGGCACCAGTGGTCAAACCGCGAATGATGCCTGAGCTGGATGTCACTCAGCGAGTGTTTGTGGCCGGTCACCGGGGTATGGTGGGCAGGGCACTGGTGCGCAGGCTGGAAGCCGCCGGGTTCTCCAATATTGTCACCCGTACCCGCAGTGAACTGGATCTGACCGATCAGGCCGCCGTGGCTGAATTTTTTGCCAAAGAGCGACCGCAGGTGGTGTTTCTGGCTGCCGCCAAAGTGGGTGGCATCGTGGCCAACAGCAGCTATCCCGCCGAGTTCATCCACGACAATCTGACCATCCAGACCCACGTGATCGAGTCGGCATACCAAAACGGCTGCATGCGCCTGCTGTTTCTGGGCTCTTCCTGTATTTACCCGCGCGAGTGCCCACAGCCCATGCGCGAGGAACACTTGCTCACCGGCCCGCTGGAGCCCACCAACGCGCCGTATGCGCTGGCCAAGATTGCCGGGCTGACCATGTGCGAGGCCTACAACCGCCAGTACGGCACCGATTACATTGCCGCCATGCCCACCAACCTGTACGGTCCGGGCGACAATTACGACCCGGAAACCTCCCATGTGCTACCCGCCATGATCCGCAAGTTTTCCGAGGCGAAAGTGCGGGGCGATGCCACGGTGACCCTGTGGGGTACGGGCACGCCCCGGCGCGAGTTTTTGCACGTGGACGACCTGGCCGATGCCTGCCTGTTCTTGATGGAGACGGTCCACGCCAAAGAAGGCGAAATGCCGCTCGTCAACGTGGGCTGGGGAGAGGATATCGCCATCCGCGAACTGGCGGAGCTGATCGCCGGGGAAGTGGGGTATGAAGGGGAAGTGATCTGGGATGACACCAAGCCGGACGGCACCCCCAGAAAACTGTTGGATGTGTCCAGGCTGGCGGGACTGGGGTGGTCGCCAAAGATCGGGCTTACCGAGGGGATACGCCGCACGGTGGCTGATTTTGCCCAGGTCATGGCGGGGGATGGGGGCGTATCTGCGTAACGCTTGTTCCGCAGTAACTTGATTGCACTCACCAGTATGTGTTGGTAACTGGAAGTATATGGCTAAAGCGATTCTGGGCAGGCTGTTTCGTGGCCTGAAAAAAATGGTTTCCCCCTCTCCCCATGCGGATACCCGCGATTACTGGAATCAGCGGGCGAAGGCCTACGGCAGGCGATCCGTCCTCAATATCTCGCATACAGACGAAGAATACGACGCCGTAACCAAAATGCAGCATGCAGAAATATTCCCGCATTTGGAGCAGCAGTTAAACGGGCATGAGCAGGTATTGCTGGACTTTGGCTGTGGTCCGGGCAGGTTTTGCGGGAGCCTTGCAAAACGGATCGACGGAAAAGTGATCGGCGTGGACCCCACCGCCGAACTGATCGAGATTGCGGAACCCGCAGCGGGGGTCGAATACCGCGTGATGGAAGGCCGCGATATCCCACTGGGGAACGACTCCGTGGACGTGGTCTGGATCTGTCTGGTGCTGGGCGGCATTGTTGACACGGACGACCTGAATTACGCCGTGTCGGAAATCGAACGGGTCTTAAAACCCGGAGGCCTTCTGCTGGTGGTGGAAAACACAACGGACAAGCCGGGAAACGAGCGCTGGGTATGCCGACCGGTCCGGTTTTATCAGGAACTGTTTGGCGCGGTGAAACTGACTCACCTGTCCGATTACACTGATTCGGGTGAGCAGAACTCCATTCTGGCGGGCCGATCGCATGTTTAAGCTTGCCAAGTCCCATAACTGGTTGATCTACAAGCTGATCAACCCCGAACTGGAAAAACGCCTGCGGCAGTACGCATCCGGGCGGATGCTGGATATCGGCTGCGGCGAAATGCCGTACAAAGAGATGGCCGCGCCTTACGTAAAAGAGCACGTGGGGCTGGATCACGAGGCATCGCAGCACGATACCGGCAATGCGGCGCTGATCGGCACCGCATACGAGATACCGGCAGAAGATTCCACGTTTGACACGGTGTTATGCACCGACGTGCTGGAGCACCTGGAGGAGCCGTCGGAGGCACTGGCGGAAACCTGTCGGGTGCTAAAACCGGGAGCGTACGCCATCTACACGGTGCCCCTGTTCTGGCACATCCACGAAGCCCCGCGGGACTTTTACCGCTATACCCGGCACGGCCTGACCTATCTGTTTGAAAAAAACGGGTTTGAGGTGATCGAAATCAAGGCGTTATCGGGCTTTTGTGCCACGTTTGCCCAGGAGTTGGTCTACTTCCTGTACCGGTTCCGCGGAAGGCGCTGGATCAATCCGCTCTGGTGGATTATTCCGCCGATCTCCTTTGTCATCCAGCGGCTTGCCTACCTGATTAACCAGGTGGACCGGTCAGAGGACTTTTCCGTGGAGTACCTTGCCGTTGCAAGAAAAAAGGGTGCTGGGGTGGACTGATGGAGAAACTCGCCGAGCATCAGGCTGCAGGCTCCGAAAGCGGGGAGAACATGGTGTTCATCCTCGGTTGCGAGCGGTCGGGTTCCACCTGGCTGACGAATCTTTTTGACGCGCACCCGGCTGTGGAACTGTTCATGGAGCCGTTTGCCCCGTTTGCCAGAATCCTCCCGGAGCTGCCGGAAAGAAACCGGGTGGCCGATGAAACCAAGCTTCCCCTTGCTGCATTGCTCAGGGAAGTTTATCAAAAACTTCCGGCAATGAAATACCCGTACTTCTATCGGCCGGGAAAGAGCCTCCTGTGGAAACGGGTGGACCGGTTTATATGGAAATTTCGTGGGTATGCACGCAAGGGTGTCCGGCTGGCCAGAACGACTGGCATGCGGCGCTACAGTCTACTGAGCTTGAATGCCGACAATACCCCGCTGGCGCTACAGAGCAAAAAACGGCGGGAGCCGCATCGGATTGTTACCAAGGAATTGCGGCTGAACTTCAAGGTGGGTCTGCTTCACAGGGCCTTTCCGGACGCCGTCTGCCTGCTTGCGATCAGGCATCCCGGCGCGCAGATTTCATCCATCCTGCGGCTGTTTGAGCGCGGCAACCTGGGGGAGTTGAAACAGTCCCTGGAAGGTTTTCGTGAAGCAGTGCTGAAAACCGAACAGGCTTTGCCATACAAAGAGCTGTTTGCCCGGGTGTGGCGTGAGGATCAACCGGCCGAACAACTGATCGTCTGGTGGATGATCAATTACGACCTGCTGCTGCGGGAGTGCAAACGCCTTGGCGTTCGCTACCGGGTGATCTACCACGAGGATCTTTCGGAGCACCCGGCAGAGGAGTTCGATGCCGTGCTGGCGTTTGCAGGGCTGTCCGGCGCGAAAGAGGTGGATAACTACCTGATTGCCTCGAGCACCCGGCAAACACAGTCTGAATCCCCGGTGGATACGATGCGGCAGTCCAGCGATTTCTACAAGGCCGCAATCAATCAGGTGGATGCCGGACTGAAAGAGCAGATCAGCAAGGCGTTTACGCTGTTTGATGCCAGTGAGGAACTGAGGCGCTATGCGTAATCAGGCCGAGGCATACATACACGCTACCGACAGGTCGGACCGTTGAGTCTGACCACGGACATTGCCACCGGGGTCAAATGGAGTTCCCTTTCTCAGGTGGGGCGCCAGGTATTCCAGTGGGGCACGAGCATTCTTCTTGCCCGCCTGCTGTTGCCGGAAGATTTCGGGCTGGTGGGGATGGCCATGGTGGTTGTCGGGTTCGCCAGCCTGTTTGTGGATCTGGGCACCCAGTCCGCAATCGTTCGCGAAAAGGACGTGACCGATACCCTGCTCGACAGCGTTTTCTGGCTCAATGCGGTGTTGGGGATTCTGGTCGCCGTGGCGATGTTTCTGGCTGCGGAACCGGTTGCCCGGTTTTTTGGCCGGGATGAGCTGGTCAGCATTGTAAAGATATTGGCGGTTATCAGCCTCATGTCCAGTCTGCAGGCGGTGCACCGGGCGCTGCTCACCCGCAAGATGGATTTCAAATCGCTGGCGCGGGTGGAAATCTACTCCGTTGTGGCCGGGGCCGCGGTGGCCATTTCCCTGGCACTGGGAGGATATGGGGTCTGGAGCCTGGTATGGCAGTTTATTGTCCAGACTTTTTTATCTTTTGTTGGCTTCTGGTGGGTAAGCCGGTGGCGGCCCCGGATGGTATTCAGCCTGGGGGAAATCCGCCGGATATGGAGCTACAGCATCAACCTGACCGGCTTTTCCATTTTTAATTATGTGACCCGTAATGCGGATAACCTGCTCATTGGCAAGTTCATTGGTGCGGTGGAACTGGGGTACTACAGCATTGCCTACCGGTTCCTGCTGTACCCGGTGCAGAATATTTCCCGTGTGGTGTCCCGGGTGCTGATGCCTGCGCTTTCCAGGGTGCAGGACGACAACGAGCGGTTTGGCGAGGTGTATCTCAAAACGGTGCGCTACATTGCCTTTATCACCTTTCCGGTCATGGTTGGCCTGTTTGCGGTGGCGGACCCGATGGTGCGTACCCTGCTGGGTGAGAAGTGGCTCCCGGCAGTGATCCTGATCATGATTCTGGCGCCGGTGGGCCTGTCCCAGTCCATCGGCGCGACCGTCGGCTCGATCTATCAGGCAAAAGGGCGGACAGACTGGATGTTCCGTTGGGGAGTGGCAGTGGGAATCTACATGGTGCTGGCTTATTCCATCGGTCTTAAGTGGGGGATTGCCGGGGTGGCGACGGCCTACCTGCTGGCAGTGTATTCGATCATTTATTTCAACTATGCCATTCCATTCTCCTTGATCAAGTTGCCGGTGCGCCGCCTGTTTGCCACCCTTTTTCCCGCACTGTTTTGCTCGCTGGTCATGCTGGTGGTGGTTGTGGGAACCCGCCGGTTTCTGTTTTCCGACATGGCGCCCGGCGTACAGTTGGCCGCCCTGGTCGCGGTAGGCTTCGCGGTGTACCCCCTGGTGTCATACCTGTTCAACCGCCGGGTGATTATTGGCATGATCGAAGAAATGAAAAGGCAGTTCGGAAAAGGGAAGGCTAAAGGAGTGTCGAATTGAACATCAAAACTGGTGGAAAGGTTGGCGCTCAAACTGGCGGCGGGCGTGGGCCTGTACCTGATGCTGGCCTGGCTGTTTGTGCGGGCCGATGCAACCGAGGCGGTGAACCTTGCGCTTAACCGTTCGTAAAATGGACCGGAGAGCCGGTATGATCACCGTAGTCCACAGCGTCCGGTCCTGGCTGCCCCGGACCATGACCTGGCTTTACACCCAGGTGACCCGTCTGCCGGACGGCATCACGTCGCAGGTGGTGTGCGAACAGACCGAAAACCTGGACGAATTTCCGCTCCCGGGGGTCCGCCCCTGGGTGGGGGCAATTTATGAGGAGATTGCAGCGACATGACGTTTTGCGCGAGCGTATTTTTGCTCGGTGCCCAGAAGTCCGGCACCAGCACTCTGGCCGCCTTGCTCGGCCAGCATCCCGCGGTGTGCGTGACCGACCCTAAGGAGCCCCACTACTTCACCCACCACCTGAACAAGGGCGAAGGCTGGTATCGGGAATGCTTTTCCCGCCCCGATGCCCCGGTGCGGCTCGACGCCTCCACCAGTTACACCATGGCCCCTATGGGTCCGGACCGGCCGGAGGCCATGAACGTTTTTGCCGGGGTGCCGGAGCGGATCCATGCCGCCTGTCCCGATGCACGCTTCATCTACATCATGCGTGAGCCGGTGGCACGCACCTATTCCGGCTACTGGCACAGCGTCCGGACCGGGCGGGAGCAACGCTCCCTGCACGATGCCCTGGAGCAATATCCGTTTTTTCTGGATGTCAGCAACTATGCGGGTCAAATCGCATTGTGGTTAAAACACTTTCCCAGAGAGTCGTTCCTGTTCCTGCTGTTTGAAGACATGGTGAAAAATCCCCTCGGAGTGGCCACCATCTGCTACGACTTTCTGGGGATCGATCCAGGGGTTGAGGTCCATATCGAGGCGCCTCGGAACGTTTCCCTAAACACCAACTGGTTGGGGCGGCGTATCCGCCGCATTTCGCAGGACAAATCCGCCCTGGGCCGGGCATTGGATGTCACCGTTCGCTGTACGGGCAAGCTGTTGCCCGCTTCCGTAAAAGAAAAATTAATGGGTGGTTTGATTCCCAAAATTTCCGCCGCCGACAAAGAAAGGCTGGCTCCCGGTTTTACCGACCAGATCCGGGAGCTGGAAACCATCACCGGCCTGTCCCTCGACCACTGGAAGTGAGGCGCATGAGCAGAACCCCGCTCACAATCCGGTTTGTCACTCCGCCGTTCGTCACCGACGAAACGGATCGGAGTGCCGGGTCGTGATCACTGTAGTCCACAGCGTCCGGTCCTGGCTGCCCCGGACCATGACCTGGCTTTACACCCAGGTGACCCGTCTGCCGGACGGCATCACGTCACAGGTGGTGTGCGAACAGACTGAAAACCTGGACGAATTTCCGCTCCAGGGGGTCCACCCCATGCCGCAGGCGGGGGTGTTTACCCGATTATTGGATCGCAGGTGGCGCAAATGGGAGAAGGCCCGCTATCAGCGCCATCTGGCCGATGAACTGGCGAATATTCGTCCGGCGCTGGTGCATTCCCACTTCGGCAACGTCGGCTGGCAAAACCTGAAGGCCGTGCGCGCCGCCGGGGCGCCTCATGTGGTCACTTTTTATGGATTCGATGTGGATTTTCTTCCCCGGCACAATCCGCGCTGGCGTGCGCGCTACCGGGATATGTTTTCGGACGTGGCGCTGGTGCTGTGCGAGGGGAGCCATATGGCCTCGTGCGTGAAAAAGCTGGGCTGCCCTTCTGAGCGGCTACAGGTGCACCATCTGGGCATCCGCCTGGACGACATCCCGTACCGGCCCCGCCAGTGGGACGGAAAAGGCCGTTTCAAGGTGCTGATTGCCGCCTCGTTTAAAGAGAAAAAAGGAATTCCGTATGCCCTCGAGGCGCTTGGCCGGGTGCGTAAGACGGTCCCGCTGGAGGTGACGGTGATCGGTGACGCAAGCGTCGAGAAAAGCAGCCGGCGGGAAAAGGCCCGCATTCTGGAAACCGCAACCCGGGCCGGGCTGGACGATGCCATCACCTGGCTGGGCTACCAGCCCCACGCGCGCATGTTTGAAGAGGCGTACCGCCACCATCTGTTCCTCTCTCCCAGCGTGATGGCGGAAGATGGGGACACCGAGGGGGGCGCGCCGGTATCGATTATCGAAATGGCCGCCAGCGGCATGCCGGTGGTCAGCACCACCCATTGTGATATTCCGGAAGTGATTATCAGCGGAACAACCGGTCTGCTGGCCGAGGAACGGGACGTGGACGGCCTGGCTACGCACATCCTGTGGCTGGTTGAGAACCCGGATAAATGGTCCGCAATGCTGGATGCGGGACGCGAGCATATCGAAAAAAATTACGATGCCCAGGTACAGGGAAACACCCTTGGCCGAATCTACCAGAAAGTGTGGGTGGGGGGGGGGGG
>CBDUXI010000079.1:0-10654 GCA_965371175.1 uncultured bacterium | reverse complement strand
TACCCATCTGCCTGGGCTATTGTGTTACCTATCTGCTTGGGTTGTACCCACCCCAGCCCTCTCCCGCCAGGGGAGAGGGGGCAAAAACCTAGCGAACGGCCAGGTCCGTAAGCCGGAAGTTGCCCACGTCCACCAGTCCCTGATCGGTGAGTTTCAACTCCGGAATCACCGGCAGGGCCAGAAACGACAGGGTGACAAACGGTGCCGGGTGGGGCACGCCCAGGGCGCGTGCGATTTCACGCAGCTTGCCGCCGATCTTCGCCACCTTTTCCAGCGGTGCGTCCGACATGAGGCCCGCCACCGGCAGCGGCAGCGCCCCTTCTATCTTGCCGTCCACCACAATGACAAAGCCGCCGCCCATATCCCGCAGGGCGTCCACGGCGGCCACCATGTCGGCATCGTTCACGCCCAGCACAATCAGGTTGTGGGAGTCGTGGGCCACCGAAGAGGCGAACGCCCCTTTTTTTAATCCGAACCCTTTTACCAGCCCCAGCCCCACGTTGCCGGTGGCGTGGTGACGCTCCACCACCGCCAGTTTTAAAATATCGTTTTTAACATCGGCCACGGCGTGGCCGTTTTCGGTTTTGACCACCTCTTCCAGCGCGAGGGTCGTCAGCTGATCCGGGGTAATGCCGATCACCCGCGCCTTTTTGGTGGCCAGCGGAATGGCAAAACTGGCGGCGGTAATCGGTCCGGTGCGGATGCTCTTGTAAACGGACGGGTCGTCCAGCCGGGGGGGATTCGCGATCAGTCTGCCGTCCTGCACCACCTGCTTGCCGTCCTTGATCACGGTCTTCACGGCAAAATTTTCCAGATCGTCCACCAGACAGATGTCGGCCCGGTAGCCGGGCAGCACCGCGCCGGTATTTTTTAAACCGAACGCCTCGGCGCTGTTCAGGGTGACCATCTGCACCGCCCGCACCGGGTCCATGCCCAGCGAGACGGCCTTTTTGAGGGAATGGTTCATGTGCCCGCGGGCCACCAGATCGTGGGGATGGGTATCGTCCGATACCAGCAGACAGCGCCGCCAGTTGTGATCGGTGACCACCGGCAGCAGGTCTTCCATGTTGCGGGCGGCGGACCCTTCGCGGATCATGAGAATCATGCCGAGGCGCAGTTTTTCTTTTGCCTCTTCCTGCGTGGTGCATTCGTGGTCGGTGCGCACGCCTGCGGCCACGTAGGCGGCGGCGTCCATGCCGGAAAGTCCGGGGGCGTGGCCGTCGATGGGCAGGCCGCGCCGATGGGCCGACTCGATCATGTCCAGCGCCTGGGGAGCGCCTGCCAGCACTGCGGGCACGTTCATCATTTCGGCCAGTCCCACCACCCGGTCCCAGCCTAAAAGCTCGTCGATCTCGTTTGGTCCCAACGTGGCCCCGGCGGTTTCCATGTGGGTGGCGGGCACGCAGGAGGAGGCGGTGACCAGCAGATCCAGCGGTAAATTTTTACTGGCTTCCAGAATGTAGCGGATGCCGGGCAGCCCCAGCACGTTGGCGATTTCGTGGGGGTCGATGATGATGGTGGTGGTGCCGTGGGGCACCACCGCGCGGGCAAACTCCGGCGGCGTGAGCATGGCGCTTTCCAGATGCATGTGGGCATCGATCAGCCCCGGCAGGATGTAGCGCCCGGAGGCGTCGATGACCTCATTGCCGTCGGTGTAATCCGGGCCGATACCGGCCACAAATCCGCCGCAGATGGCGACATTTGCGGGATAAATCTCGCCGGACGCCACGTTCACCAGCTTGCCGCCGGTAATCAGCAGGTCGGCGGGGGCTTCCCCGCGGGCCACACGAATCCGCCGGGCCAGCGCTTTTTTTGAGTTTCCGCTTCTGGGCATGCAGGTCTCCGTACGTTCCTTTAAAAAAAGGACGTCCCTGACCTCTTATCGGCACGTAATTACAAGAATAGTACGAAAAACAGGTACAGACCAGCGCGCTGCAAGGGGAAGCAGACGGTTCAAGTTGTGTTGATGGGGCTTGTCCGGGAAGGCTAGCGCGGGATTACGCTAATCACGTCGTTTGAGGCATGTACGGCGACGATATCGGCCTGGCCGTTGCCGTCCAGATTGCCCGTGGCCACGGCCACCGGGGTGGCGGGCAGGAGCGTGTCATCGCCGCTGCCGAAAGTGCCCGAATCCAGATCGACCCCCAGCAGGACGGTCACGGAACCGCCGCCCCAGTTACTGGTGACGATATCGATAAAAGTGTCGCCGTCGGTGTCGGCCAGAGCCACGCCGGAGGGGGACGCGCCCACGGCATATTCATCGTGGCTGCCGACGACTCCGGCGGCGTTGGTCAGTTCGCCGGTGTTGCTGCCAAAAAAGACCGCTACCTTGTCTTCGGCGTACAGGGTACGCACGATGTCGTCAAAGCCGTCATCGTTCAGGTCGGCCACGGCCACGTCCGCGTCCCCTTCGGTGGGGGCGGAGGAGTCTGCGGTGGTGGCCTGCACAAAACCGCCCGCGCCGTCTCCCAGAAACACGGTGGCCCACGGGTCGGCGGGATCGGGGGTCAGGCTGACGGTGACAATGTCCAGGTTGGTGTCGCCATCAATATCGCCTGTTGCTAGATCCCACGGGACGGTAGTGACAAGGCTGGTGCCAGCGCTGGTAAAAGCGCCGATGAGTCCGTTGCCGGAATAGACCACCACTTCGTCGGTGAAAGGGTTGGCTACCGCCAGGTCGGCTTCTGCGCCGTCAAAGTCGGCGATCACCGCCGACCGGGGAAAGGCTCCGGCGCTTAAGGCCACCGGAGCGCCTGCAACAATGGCGGTGGGATTGGCGTTCCCCAGTGCCACGGCGTAGCTGTCGCTGTTTAGATGGACGATCACCAGATCATCATAGATGTCGCCGTTCAGGTCACCCACGGCCAGCGCAATGGGGCCGAACGTACCGGGGGCTGCGGGTCCAACGGCCTCTTTTGCCGCAAACCCCCCCGCGCCGTCGCCGATGAACAGGCTGACCACCTCGTCCAGATCGCCCCCTTCGTTGGCGGTGGCGATATCCAGATTGCCGTCGCCGTCAAAATCGCCCATCACCACATCTTGCGGAGTGGGGCCGGTGGCGTAAGTGGTGAAGGTGATGCCGGGACCGACCGGGCTGGGGGTACCGCCTCCGCCACCGCAACCGGTGGAAAAAAGCGGCGGGAGCAACAGGGCGGCACAGGCGACTGCGCGGAAAACAGGAGGAATATGAAAAGGCAAACGGATATGCATCACTTGGCTAAAAGTGTACCCGTCTTCGCGCGAACCGTCGAACGAATGCGCGCCCCGTGGTACCCTTATGCGTTCATTTTCAATGGGAATCGTGGGGGTACAAGGAGTGACGATGGCGCAGCCGTCGAAGTCGACAAGCGACCAGCCGGTGGATATGGCCGCGGCCCTTAAGGTGGCGGTGGCTGCCGCAAAAGATGCGGGGGCCATTCAGCGGGAGGCCTACGATCGGCAGGTGAAGGTGGAGCGCAAGGGCACCATCGACCTGTTGACCGAGGTGGATACCGCCTGCGAGACGAGCGTAGTCACCGCCCTGAAGAAATCGTTTCCGGACCATCGTATTCTGGCGGAAGAGGGGGGCGAAATGGGTGCCGAAACCCACCCGTGCCAGTGGGTGATTGATCCGCTGGACGGCACCACCAATTTTGCCCACCGGTTTCCGTTCTTCTGCGTTTCCATCGGTCTGGAAGTGGCGGGCGAACCCACACTGGGGGTGGTGTTTGCGCCGATGCTGGGGGCGGCAGGCAACGGCGAACTGTTTGTCGCCGAAAAAGGCCGGGGGGCGACCCTGAACGGCAAGCCGCTTTGCGTTTCCACCGTGGATGCGCTGGTAGACAGCATGCTGGTGACCGGCTTTGCCTACGACGTGCACCGGGCCCGGCGCAATAATCTGGATCATTTTTCCGACTTTACCCGCATGGCCCAGGCCACCCGCCGCACCGGCTCTGCCGCGCTGGATTTGAGCTATGTGGCCACCGGCCGGTTCGACGGCTTCTGGGAGCTGAACCTGAAACCGTGGGATACCATCGCGGGCAAGCTCATGGTGACCGAGGCGGGGGGGCAGGTGAGCCGTTTTGACGGCTCGAACCACTCGATATACGACAACGAAATTCTGGCCACCAACGGCCATATTCACAAGCCCATGGTAGACGTGCTGGCCAAAAGACGGCGCGGCGGCCAAAGGGGGGTTTAGGAGGCGGCTATGGCCTCGGGACTGATCTCTACCGAACAACTGGAAGCGCTGCTTGCAGAAGGTAACGCAATCGTGCTGGACGTGCGCGGCCCGACCTATTTTATGGGGCACATCCCCGGCGCGGTCGCCACCCGCTGGCAAGACTTTACCGATGCAAACCACCCGGTCAAAGGCATGCTCCACGCCGATGCAAACGTGCTGGCCGAGCGGTTTTCGGTGTTGGGGGTTGCCAACGACTGCCCGGTGGTCATCTGTTCGGAGCCGTTTGAAAACTGGGGGGCCGAAGGGCGGTTTTTCTGGATGCTGCACTATCTGGGGCACGAAGGCGTACACGTGCTGGACGGCGGCTACCCCAAATGGAAACAGGAAAAACGCGCCACCAACATGCTGCCGTCCCGCGCCAGTGCGGGCGCTTTCACCCCTGCGGTGCGGCCCGAAACCCTCATCGGCCGGGACGAGGTGGCCGCCTGCGCAAATGCCGGCGACGCGGTGATCGTGGATACCCGCAGCGAAAAGGAATACAAAAAGGAAGGGCGCGTGCCCGGCGCCCGGCACCTTTCGTGGATGGACCTGTACGCCGAAGACGGCACGTTTCTGCCGCCGGAAAAACTGGCCGAACAGTTTGCCGGGGCGGGGCTCGACCCGGACAAAACCATCATCCCGTACTGCACCGGCGGGGTGCGCTCGGCGGTGGTGTTTATGATTCTGCACCTGTCGGGATACAAAAACATCCGCAACTACGATGGCTCATGGTGGGAGTGGACCCACGACGGCAAGATGCCGGTGGAGAAGTAGGCAGACTCTCCGGGTTTCGTCACCCCTACCCCTGACTGTCTCCGTCCCTGACTGTCTCCGTCCTTGACTGTCATCCGTCCTTGATTGTCATCCGTCCTTGATTGTCATCCGTCCTTGATTGTCATTCCCGCCCTCCCTTCGTCATTCCCGCGAAAGCGGGAATCCAGAGAGGGTCACGCCCAAGTGCCGTTTCAGCGCCCGATCATTCGGCTCCAGTGGGGGCTTCCGTGTGGTTGTTGTGCCACGGGCCTTGTGATGGCCGGAGCCTGGATTCCCGCTTTCGCGGGAATGACGAGGGAACGGGGAATGACGGCTCATGGTGGGAATGGACCCACGACGGCAAGATGCCGGTGGAGAAGTAAGGCAGATGGGGCAGGCGGGCAGGCCGCCCGGCTTAGATGGATTCGGAGATCATACCGAACAGCAGGGTGGCAAACCCCACCACGCCAGCGAACACCGTAAGGGTAACCAGCAACTGGCTGATAATGTCGCCCAGGGTGGCCGACTGGGGGTTTTCCACGTCGATGGGGCCGTACGGGTTGCCCCACAGGCTGTAGACCAGCGCCGGAACCCCCGCCACGCAAAACGCGGCAATCGCCATCAGACGCTGACGCGCCTCCACCACCGGATCGGCGAACAGCCACTGGCTTACCAGCGCATAGGCAAAAGCGATGAACACCAGCCCGGTGACCAGCCGCATGGCCCACCAGAAACGAGCCGTGTCGACCAGACACAAGCTCAGGCAAACGGTGACGGCGATGGCGGTGGAAAACACGGCCCCGCTCAGGGCGGTGGGGGCGGCTTGAAACTCCAGCAACAGCAACACATCGAACATCACCGAAATGGCGGTGATAAACCACAGCATGGGCCGGGTAAACGGTAATTGCGTACCTGTCCGGTGCGGGGGCATGTGGGTCTTGCTGGTCATCTCTTTTTCCAGGCCGAAAGGGGCGGGATTGCTGCTTTGCGGACAGGCTCTTATCGGCAGCAGGGGCGGGGAGTTGAGGGGGAAAATGCGGCTTCGGTGAAGGATGTTCCCGTTGTGGTATGGTAGCCCGCTGATCCGGCTTGTTTTTCACGGAGCTAAGTGCTTGAAACGGCGTAATTTGTAATGGAAATTGTGCTGGTAATGGGGATTCTGGTGGTGGCGATGGTGTTGTTCGCCACCGAGTGGATTCGTGTGGATATTACCGCCGTGGTGGTGCTCATCGCCCTGGCCCTCACCGGACTTGTGACCACCGAAGAGGCATTTTCCGGGTTTGCCAATCCGGCGGTGGTGACGGTGGTGGCCATGTTCGTGCTGGGGGCGTCGTTGTCCCAGACCGGCGTCACCCAGGCCATCGGCAAGCAGATTCACCGGCTGACCGGCGGCAAGGAGCCGTACCTGGTGGTGGGCATCATCGGTACGGTGGGGACCATGAGCGCCTTCATGAACAACATCGGCGCCTGCGCCATCCTGTTTCCGGCGGTCATGGGCATCGCCCGGCAGACCGGTATTTCGCCATCCAAACTCCTGATCCCGCTTTCGTTCGGCTCGCTCATGGGCGGGCTGGTGACCCTCATCGGCACGCCGCCCAATCTGCTGGTGAGCATGGCCCTGGAGGCCCACGGCTACGAGGGGTTCAAAATTTTTGATTTTGCTCCCACCGGCATCCCCATTTTGATTGCCGGCATCCTGTTCATGGTGTTTGTGGGGCGCTGGCTGCTGCCGTCGCGCACGGCGCCGGAGTCGGAACTGGGGGAGTTCATCCGCACCTATCTAACGGAACTGGTGGTGCTGGAAGGCTCGCAGTTGATCGGCAACACCCTGGCCGAGTCGCGGCTGGGGCGCGATTACGACGTGGCCGTGCTGGGCATTATTCGCAAGCATCCGGTACCGGAAGGCACCCCGTTCGAGGGACCGGGCGAGCGGCCCACCATGCGCCAGGTACGCATCCTGTCGCCCCTGCCCCACGAGGTGCTCAAACAGGGCGACCACCTGCTGGTGGAGGCCAACGTCGAAAAGATCATGGAGATGCGCGCCACCCGCGGGGTGCAGATCAAGGCGGAGCTTTCCACCAGCGCGGCAGGCATCACTTCGGACGATATCGGCCTGCTGGAAGTGGTGATCTCGCCCCAATCGTGGATCGTCGGGCGCACGCTGAAGGAGATCGATTTTCGCAACCGCTTCCAGGTGACTGCGCTGGGGGTGTACCGCCACGGGGAGATGCTGCACGACAAGCTGGGGCGCATCCCCATCAAGGCGGGCGACGTGCTGCTGGTACAGGGCGGGCGCGACTCGCTCAAGCGGCTGCGGGACGAGCGCCACTTTCTGGTGCTCGAAGAGGTGGAAGTGGAGGGCATGCGTACCGACCGCGCCTGGCGGGCCGTGGCGGTGATGGCGCTGGCCATGGGCTGTGCCGCGTTTGGCCTGCTGCACATTGCCGTGGCCGGGGTGGCCGGTTCCCTGCTCATGGTGCTGACCCGCTGCATCACCATGGACGAGGCGTACCGGGCCATCGACTGGAAGACAGTGTTTTTGATTGCCGGGCTGCTGCCGCTGGCGGTTGCCATGGACCATACCGGCGCCGCCCTGCTGATGTCCGATATGGTGGTGGGGGCGTTTTCCGGCTACGGCCCGGTGGGGGTGATGGCCGGGTTCTTTGTGGTCACTGCGGTACTGACCCAGATGATGTCCAACGCGGCGGCGGCGGTGCTGGTGGCCCCCATTGCCATTGCCGCGGCCCAGTCCATGGGGCTGTCGCCGTATCCGTTTGTGATGGCGGTGGCCATTTCGGCCTCCACCAGCTTTATTACGCCGGTGGCCCACCCGACCAACATTCTGGTGTACGGGCCGGGTAACTACCGCTTTACCGATTATCTGAAAGTGGGTGGCCCGCTGCTGTTGATTATCTTTATGATGTCCCTGTTTTTGATTCCGGCTGTATGGCCGTTTACACCATAAAAATAACCGCCGCGTGCGGACTTATATCGTAAGGATTGATCCATGTCCGACCCCGTTATTTACCACAACCCGCGCTGCTCCAAAAGCCGCCAGACCTTGCAGGTGCTCAAGGACAACGGCGTCAGCCCCACGGTGGTGGAATACCTGAACACCCCGCCCAGCGCCGCTGAGTTGAAGGGCTTTATTGCCGCACTGGGCATGGCCTCGCCCCGGGACCTGATGCGTAAGAAAGAAGATGAATACAAGGCGCTTAATCTGGCCGACGATTCCCTTTCCGACGACGCCCTGATCGATGCCATGGTGAACCACCCGCGCCTGATCGAGCGGCCCATTGTGGTGAACGGCAGCAAGGTGGCCATTGGCCGCCCGCCGGAATCCGTGCTGGAGATCCTGTAGGAGATTATCCGATGATGGGGAGCATCACCAGCACGTCCAACCCGACCGTGCGCCGGATACGGGAATACCGCAAAGTCCGGGAGCGCACGGCGGATGGGGTGGCCGTGGCCGAAGGCATCAAGCTGGTGGGGGAGCTTGGGTCCATCGCCGACCGGGTGGTGGAGGTGTGTATGGCCGACTCCCTCTACGAAAAGCCCGAAGGCGGCCATCTGCTGGCGCGGTTTGAAGAGTATGAAACCCTGATCCACCGGGTATCCGACCGGGTGCTGGCCCACATGTCCGACACGAAAACCCCGCAAGGGGTGTTGGCGGTGGTGCGGGTGGCGCCGTCTGAACCGGAACAGTTGCTTGCAGGTCCGGGCGATCTGCTGGTGCTGGACGGGGTGCAGGATCCGGGCAACGTGGGCGCGTTGATCCGCACGGCGGAGGCGGCGGGGGTGGCCGGCGTGGTGCTGACCGAAGGGTGCGCCGACCCCACCGGCTCCAAATGCGTGCGCGCGGCGGCGGGCAGCGTTTTCCGCCTGCCGTATGTGTTCTGGAGCGGCCCGCCGGAAGAGCTTGCCGAACAGCTGGAAGAGGCCGGTTGCACCGTCTGCGCCGCAGTAAAGAACGGCGCGGTGACCCCCGCTCAGGCGGTAGCGCGGGGCCGGGTGGCATGGGTGCTGGGGGCCGAAGGCCACGGCGTGTCCGACTCCCTGGCCGACCGCGCCACCCTGAAGGTGAGCATCCCCATGGCGGGCCAGGTGGAGTCCCTGGGGGTGGCGGCGGCGGGGGCGATATTGCTGTATACGCGAGTGGGGTAGGAAGGCGGGCGATATTAACACTGCTCAATACAGCCAAACAGGCTGTCCAGTTCCCCCTGCCCCCAATAGCCGTAAAACGAATTACCCGCCGGGTTGCACGCCACGGTCACGTGGCCGTACGACGTTTTGCCCCCATCCAGCTTGTAGACCGCCACTTGCGAGTGGGGCATGATCCGGCCTTCACAGTTGATGCAGATCGTGCTGAACCGGTCGATGTAGCGTTCGATGCAGGCGGGGCAGACGTTCAGGATCAGGTGCACGCTTTCATACACCACCGGGTGGTCCGACGGGTCGAAAGTCGCATTGCACGCCTGACATGATTGATCGGTGCCGTTCGCCATACAATAGAGCATACCCCGGCGCATCCGTTCCGGGCATCCGTGACCACACAAGGAAAAGCTCATGGCGGAAAACGTCCGGCATATCGGCGCAGCAGTGATCGACGATCTGGTGGCGCAGGCCAAGGCCAGCCCCCGGTTGCGCCAGCACCTGAATTTTCATGGCGATTACGCCGAGCCGGTGCAGCGTTTTTTAAACGCCGTGGAGCCGGACAGCTACGTGCGCCCCCATCGGCACGCGCCGGGGCAGGGGCCGGAAACCACCTATGCCCTGACCGGCAAGGCCGCGTGCGTGACGTTTGGTGACGACGGCGTAGTGGCGGCAGTGCACCTGATGCACCCGGCGGGCGGCTCCCACGGGGTGGAGATTGCCCCCGGCACCTGGCACATGATCGTCAGCTTAACCTCCGGCACCGTGCTGCTGGAGATCAAGCAAGGGCCGTACGACCCGGATGCCGCCAAGGATTTTGCCGACTGGTCGCCGGAAGAGGGGGACGAAGCCGCCGCCGATTTTCAGCTGTTCATCGGCGCGGCCATCCGCCGGGCGGCGGATATACCATCATCTCCTTCGTTGCCGCTCACCAATCCGTCCTCGCCGTAGCAGGCTACGACTCCGGGCGTTTGGCTTCACGCGCCTTGGATATGACGGCATCTCCACCGCCCTCATCGTCATTCCCGCGAAAGCGGGAATCCAGAGAGGGTCACGCCCCGTTCCGGCGGGTGCAACGAAGCCGGTGCCGTAATCTCCGCCGCCTAGCGTCCGTGCCGACCTTTGTGATGCGTCCGCAGCGTGGCCTTCTGCTTTTTGCTGAGCATGACCTTGATATCGGCCAGTTGCTGGGCAAAGGCGCGCCACAGGCGGCCCTCGATCGTGCCGATGGCGCTGAGCTGCTCTTCCACCCGGCTCATGACAATATCGTCGGCAAACAGCTCCCGCTTCAGGTCGGCCCGGGCGGCCTTCAAACGTTCCTGATCGGCGGCGTTCAGTTCAATCCACTCGTTGCGCAGCTTCTTTAACCGTACGATCTGGCCGTCGTCCAGCCCCAGCATGTCGCCCATCTTTAAAAAGTGAACGGCGGCGTTGTGGGGGCCAAAGCGGTGCCCGCCCTTGCCTTTCATGCCCATGCCGTGCTTGCCCATGCCGCCGGACATGCCGCTCATGCCCCCGTGTTTGCTCAAGCCGCCGTGGGGTTCGGCG
>CBDUXI010000078.1:0-11020 GCA_965371175.1 uncultured bacterium | reverse complement strand
GCGCCACCAATCTGGTGGCGGGGGATACCAACGGCAAAGCAGATATCTTCGTCCACGACCGCACCACAGGTGAAACCACCCGTGTTTCCGTGGACTCCGCTGGCAATCAGATTGGCATCTTCAGCCATGACTCATCCATCAGCGCTGATGGCCGCTTTGTGGCCTTCAATTCCGGCAACGTGCTCAACTACGTCCACGACCGCATAACCGGCGAAACCACCCTCGTCTCCGTGGACTCTGCTGGAAACCCGGGGAATAACGTCAGTGCCAATCCATCTATCAGTGCCGACGGCCGCTTTGTGAGCTTCGTTTCCTCGGCCACCAACCTGGTGCCGGGGGATACCAATGGCGCTGCGGACGTATTCGTCCATGACCTTCTCACCGGTGAGACCACCCGTGTCTCCGTGGACTCCAATGGTATTCAGGGGGATATGGACTCCAATGGCATCCCGGGGGATATATACAGTGGCACCCCAACCATCAGCGCCGACGGCCGCTTTGTGGCCTTTTCTTCCATCGCCACCAACTTGGTGCCGGGGGATACCAACAGCGCTGCGGACGTTTTTGTCCACGACCGCGTCACCGGTGAAACCGTTCGCCTCTCCGTGAATTCCGCCGGTGCCGAAGGGGATGGTCCGAATGGCAATCCGTTCATCAGCGCCGACGGTCGCGCACTGGCGTTTACGTCCGGTGCCACCAACCTGATAACGGGGGATGACAACTATGCCTCCGACATCTTCATCACCCCCAACACCATGTCCACTTTCGACCCGCTTGCGGATGACGACGGCGATGGGCTGATCAACAACCAGGAGTTGATGGAAACCTTCACCCACTACTTTAAAGCCGACTCCGACGGCGACGGCGTGGACGACGGCATTGAGTGGGGCAACGGCACCGACCCGCTGGACCCGGACAGCTTCTAGGGCGCAGCCACTCAGAATGAATGGGGGCGGGGCTTTAAGCTCCGCCCCCTTTTTTGTGCCTGGACGCACCCCGCGTGCGCCTTTTCCCCCTCCCCTTCCCACGCGCAACACAGGTGCAACCACTTCGCCAGAGTGACACTCCGTACTATCCCTTATGTGCCCGCCTTCCCAACCCGTTCAGTCCTGAACGATTTCACGCCCGCATTGCGCTTTCTTCCGCCCGGAAAGGGTCGGAACAGCCCCCTTTGCAAGCAATAAAATTATTTTAAATTCAATCAATTAGGCTTTAACCATAAAGATAAGTCCATAGTTGGCACATCCCTTGCGAAGTATAGGCGCTTGAACACGCCTGCCCAGGATAGGCAGGCCATCGAATGCCCCGGCCAGGAAGGCCGTTCCGGGCATTGCCGCGCAAGAGGTTCCAGATGGGGCAGACAACACAAATCAGAAATTGGGCCGCATGGCTGTTGAGTGGACTGATCGTCCTGTTTGTGGCCGGGTGTGAAGAAGTTGCCCCCCCCCTCACCAACCCCTTGCCACTCCTCGCTTCCATAGAAGTGGTGAGCGTCACCCCTGAGGGAATCCACGGGAATGGCCATTCGGATTACCCCACCCCCAGTGCGGATGGCGGGGTGGTTGTCTTCAGTTCCAGTGCTACCGACCTGGTAATGGGGGATACAAACGACCAGCTTGACATCTTCGCCCACGACCGCATAACCGGGGAGATCACCCGCGTCTCCGTGGACTCGGATGGCAACCAGTCGAACGGCTTCAGTTTCTATCCCTCTATCAGTGCCGACGGTCGCTTTGTGGCCTTTCAATCCGTTGCCACCAACCTGGTGCCGGGGGATGACAACAGCCGGAGCGACATCTTCGTCCATGACCGCGTAACCGGGGAAACCACCCGTGCCTCCGTGGACTCTGACGGCATCCAGTCGAACGGTGGCTGTTTCTATGTGTCCATCAGCGCAAACGGCCGCTTTGTGGCCTTTTGGTCCAATGCCACCAACCTGGTGACCGGGGATACCAACCACGCTGGCGATAACTTCGTCCACGACCGCGTAACCGGAGAAACCACCCGTGTTTCCGTGGACTCGGATGGCAACCAGACAACCACCAATAACGGAAGGCCATCCCTCAGCGCAGACGGTCGTTTTGTGACCTTCAGTTCCGGTGCCAATAATCTGGTGAAGGGAGATACCGACGATCAGGTCGACATCATCGTTCACGACCGCGTGACTGGTGAAACTACCCGTGTTTCCGTGGACTCGGATGGCAACCAGGCAAATGACCACAGTTACGGTGGTACATCCATCAGTGCCGACGGTCGGTTTGTGGCCTTTGGTTCTCTGGCCTCTAACCTGGTAGCAGAAGATAACAACAACTCTTGGGACATCTTTGCTCACGACCGCCTGACCGGTGAAACTACCCTTGTTTCCGTGGATTTCACCGGAACCGAAGCGGCTGGTGGGAGCGAGGGCCCATTAATCAGCGCAGATGGCCGCTTTGTTACATTTAACTCCCACGCCCCGAACCTGGTGAACGGGGATACCAATGGCCGGATCGATACCTTTGTCCACGACCACATAACCGGTAAAACCGTCCGCCTTTCCGTGAACTCCGACGGTGTCGAAGGAGATGACAGGTCACTCTACCTTCCGTCCCCCAGCGCAGACGGTCGCTTTGTGGCCTTTGCATCCTCGGCCTCCAACTTGGTAACGGGGGATGACAATGGGCTCATTGACGCCTTCATCGCCTCCAACCCACTGTCCACCTTCGACCCGACTGCAGATGACGATGGTGACGGGCTGACCAACCGCCAGGAGTTGATGGAGACCTTTACCCACTATTTCTTGGCCGATTCCGACGGCGACGGGGTAGACGACGGCACCGAGTTGGCGGACGGCACCGATCCGCTGAATCCGAGGGACTACCCCATGCCTCCTCCCATGCCTCCCCCTGCCGCTGTGGAAGTGGTCAGCGTCACTCCCGCAGGACCCACCGGGAACACCGCCAGTTTTGGTGCATCCATCAGCGCAGATGGTCGCTTTGCAGCTTTCCAGTCCGATGCCTCAGATCTGGTGCCGGGGGATACCAACGCCGCATCAGACACCTTCGTTCACGACCGGCTCACCGGAGAGGTCACACGCGTCTCCGTGGACTTTGGTGGCACCCAGGCGGACGGCGACAGTTGGAGTCCATCCATCAGTGCAGATGGCCATTTTGTGACCTTCGAGTCCGACGCCACCAACCTTGTGACGGGGGATACCAACAGCATGAGAGACATATTTGTCCACGACCGCACCACGGGTGAAACCACCCGCGCCTCCATGAATTCCTACGCAAAACAGGCCATGTGGGGCGACAGCTTCAGCCCGTCCATCAGTGCAGATGGTCGCTTTGTCGCCTTCCATTCCGCCGCCAACAATCTGGTGCTGTGGGGAGGGGATACCAACAACAGGGATGATATTTTTGTCCACGACCGCCTCACCGGCAATACCACCCGCGCCTCCGTGGACTCTGCCGGCATCCAGGGGGACCACAATAGTAGACATCCATCCCTCAGTGCAGACGGTCGTTTTGTGACTTTCGAGTCCTTCGCCACCAACCTTGTGGCGGGGGATACCAACAGCAATTGGGACGTCTTCGTCTACGACCTTTTTACCGGTGAAACCACCCGCGTCTCAGTGGATTCCAACGGAATCCAGGTCGGCGGGATAAGCGACTCTCCGGTCCTCAGCGCAGACGGTCGCTTTGTGGCCTTCGAGTCCAGCGCCACCACCCTGGTGGCAGGGGATACCAATGTCATACGGGACGTCTTCGTCCACGACCGCACCACGGGCGAAACCACCCGCGTTTCCGTGGATTCCGGTGGAACCGAGGCGGCGACCTACGGCTGGTTCGGCTGTCGCTATCCATCCCTTAGCGCAGACGGCCGTTTTGTGACCTTCAGTTCCATCTCCACCAATCTGGTGACGGGGGACACCAATACCATGATCGACACCTTCGTTCACGATCGCCTCACCGGTGAAACCACCCGCACCTCCGTGGATTCTGCTGGCGCCCAGGCAAACAACGACAGCATCAGCGCATCCATCAGCGCAGACGGTCGCACGGTGATGTTTTCGTCCAAAGCCACCAACTTGGCACCCACAGATGCCAACGGGAGCGCTTTTGACGTCTTCATTGCCCCCAACCCGCTGTCCCCTTTCGACCCGTTTGCGGATAACGACGTCGACGGCCTTACCAACAATCAGGAACTGCTGGAGACCTTCACCCACTACTTTGTGGCCGACTCCGACGAAGACGGCGTGGACGACGGCGTGGAGGTGGATAACGGCACCGACCCGCTGGACCCGGACAGCTTCTAGGGGAACGGCGCAGCCGTTCAGAACGAATGGGGGAGGGGGCGAAGCTTCGGCTTCGCCCCCGTTTGTTGTTCCCCTCCCCGCTCCCCCCCCAATCGGTGCCTCGACGGTACACTGGTGCGGCGTGGGTTTTGTCGGAGTGTTTTGTTTCATGTCCAAGACCGTCATCCTGCTCATCGGCCACGGCTCCCGCAACCCGGCGGGCAACGACGAATTTTTATTGTTCGCCGAACGGCTGGCCAAACGGCTGCCGGACGAAACCATGGTGACCTGCTTTGTGGAACTGGCCGACGTGCTGATCCCCGCAGGCATCGACAAGGCCGTGGAGTTGGGGGCAACGAAAATCATCGCCGTGCCGGTGATCCTGCTTGCGGCGGGGCACGTGAAGGTGGAAATCCCCGAAATCCTGGATGCGGGACGCAAACGCCACCCGCACGTGGAGATCGTCTACACCCGCAACATCGGCGTGTGCGACGCCACCGTGCAGATGGTCAAGGACCGGGTGGCGGAGTCCGTGGCGGACAACCCGCCCGCGCCGGAAACAACCGGCGTGCTGGTGCTGGGGCGCGGCAGTTCCGACCCGGACGCCAACGGCGATCTGGCCAAAATCGCCCGGCTGGTCAGAGAGCAAGGCCCGTACGACCTGGTGGACTTTGCCTTCGTAGGCATCACCACCCCCGATCTGCCCGGTGGCGTGGAACGGCTCATGCGGCTGGGGGCCAAAACCATCGTGGTGGCCCCCTACTTCATGTTTACCGGGGTACTGATGGAGCGCATCCTCAAAATGGTGGACGGCTTTCGTACAGAACACCCCGATACCCGTTTTGTGGTATCCAGATATTTCGAGTTCCACGAACGCTTTATCGAGGTCATCGCCGAGCGCATCCGCCAGGGCCGGGAGGGGGAAATGATGATGGCCTGCGACACCTGTGTGTATCGAATTGAGGCCGCATCTCACCACGGCCATCATCATCACTGATCTTGCGCCGCAACCAGCCGATAAGATTGCTGTCCGCATGTAACCCATGACTGTTCGTCTTCTCCATCTGCTGTTCTTCTTCACCGGTACCACCGGGCTGGTGTATCAGGTCATCTGGACCCGTATGCTCGGGCAGGTGGTGGGCAACACCACAGAGGCCGTGGGGCTGGTGCTGGCCGCCTTTATGGCCGGCCTTGCCCTGGGCAGTTGGCGCGGCGGCCTGTGGGCCGATAAGCGCACCGATCCGCTACGCGCCTATGCGCTGCTGGAAGTGGGCGTGGCCGTCTGCGCACTGGCCATTCCATATGCATTTGAACAACTGGTATCGATGTATGTCGGCCTGCACGGCGGCGGCTCTACCGCCGCGCCACTACTTGGCGGTGTGCGTTTCCTGCTGGCGTTTATCGTGCTGGTCATCCCCACCTTTTTAATGGGGGCCACCCTGCCGATACTGACCCGGTTTGCCGTACGCTCCCGCGACGGGCTGGGGAGCCGCCTGGGCACCCTGTACGGCATAAACACCCTGGGCGCCATGCTGGGGGCCGGACTCTCCGGTTTTGTGCTGATGCGCCTGCTGGGCATCTCCGGGGCCAATCATGTGGCCGTGGCCGCCAACCTGCTGGTGGCCGTGGCTGCCTTTGTGCTGCATATGCGTACAGAGCCGGTACCGCTCACACTCACCCCTTCGGCTTATGACAAACCCGAACCGCTGGTATCCGGCGATGCCGACGAGGCGGTCGAAGTGCATCCGGCTGGCAGCCGGTTTGTGTGGTTCTTCGGCCTGTCGGGCATGGTGGCCCTGTCGCTGGAAGTGCTGTGGACCAAAAGTCTGTCGTTTTTTCTGGGGAACAGCATTCACGCCTTCGCCACCATGCTCAGTACGTTTTTGCTGGGGATTTCCCTCGGCGCGTTCTTTATCGCTCGCCGGGTGGACAACTTGCGCCACCCGAAACGGGCCGTGGGCCTGTGCCTGATCGGCATGGGGGCGACCGGAATGGCCACTCTGCCTGCTTTCGGCGCGGTCATGAATGCCATGGGCCATCTACCCGGCTACGTGACCGGCTTTCTGGTTGCCGGGCTGGTGATGTTGCCCGCCACCTTGTTCATGGGCGCCATGCTGCCCTTAACCGCCCGCATCTATGTGGGTCAGGCAGAGAAGCTGGCGGGCCGGGTCGGGCGCATGTATGCGATCAATACGGTGGGAGCCATTCTGGGCTCGCTGTTTGCCGCCTTCGTTTTTATCCCCCTGTTGGGCATTCAGGGCAGCATTCTCCTGTCGTGCGCGCTGGTGCTGGTGGCCGGTATCGGCATCATGATCTCCTGCCGGGGACAGGGGCGCATGCTCGTCACCGCTCTGACGGCGGCAGGCGGCGTGGCCGTGCTGGTGTTCTTTGTGGCCACCACCCGGGAACGCTTCTTTTCCGTGCTCGACTACTCGTTCCGTGCAGGCTTTGAAGACGAGGTGGAAAGCCTGTACTACAAGGAAACCAGCTCCGGCATTGTGGAGGTCACCCGCGAGGAAGCCGGGTTCCACTCCTACAAGATCGACAGCCAGAATCAGGCGAAAACCTCCATCATGGGCCTGCGGGTCCACAACCTGCTCTCCCAGCTAGGCTTGCTGCTCCACCCCCACCCCAAAGACGTGCTGATGGTGGCCCTGGGCGGCGGCATAACCGCGGGCGGCTCGGTGCCGCTGGACGCCATCTACCAGTACGACTCGGTGGACGTGGTAGAGATCAGCCCCGCCATCGTGGAGGTGGCCGCGCATTTCTCCCAATACAACAACGATGTGCTGTCGTTCCCGAAATTGAACGTGTTCATTGAAGACGGCCGCAACTTCATGCTCACGGGCAAAAAGAAGTACGACGTGATCGTCACCGGCGTCATCCACCCCAAGTACAATCCGGGCAACGCCGGTATGTACGGGCGCGAATACTACGGGCTGGTGCGCGAACGGCTGAAGCCCGGCGGCGTGGTGGTGCAATGGGCACCGGTCAACGCCCTGCGGGTGAGCGAATACAAGCGGCTGGTTGCCACGTTTATCGATGCCTTTCCCCACGCCACCCTGTGGTTTTCCCAAAACTTCGGCGGCTATGCACGAGGCAACAACAACCTGATCATGATCGGCTCTGTAGAGCCGCTGCCGCTCGATTACACCGCTCTCGCCCGCAAGGTTGGCGATCCGGTGGTGGCCGCAGCCCTGGGCAGGTTTGGCGTGGACGGGCCGATCGAGATTCTAAGCACCTTCGTCACCGATCAGGACGGCATGAAGGCCTACACGGAAGGGTTCGGCGTGGTATACGACGACCACAACCCGTTTGAGTTCCTGACTCAGGAAGAGCACGCCTCGGCGGTGCTGGAATCCATCCTGCCGTACCGGGAACCGCTGGGAAAACGGCTTGTCGGGGCGGATGCACGGGTGCGCGCCCGGCTGGATGCCGACTACCGCATTGCCACCGAGTTGCTCCAGGCCGACCTTGCGGCAGACCGGATGCGGTTTGATGAATCCATGCGCCGGTATGACGAAGTGGCCGCCGCAAATCCGGATTCCACTGAGATACAGGAGGCGCGGGGGCAGATCCTGGATCTGGCCCGCTGGTACGCCACCAAAGAAAGGGCGCTCGCCAGGGCCAACCCGCAATCCGCCGACCGGTGCCGCAGCTACGTACAGGCGCTATTTGGCGCCCAGATGTGGGGCACTGTGGCAGCGGAAGTCACCCGCTGTCTGGGGTTGATTCCGCACGATCCGGACCTGTTGCTCACTCTGGGCCTGTCTCACTTCCGCGCCCAACAGCTTCCGGAGGCGCGGCAGGCGTGGGAAAAAATGGTCCGGGTGGCACCGGACCGGCACGAAGGGCACTACAATCTGGGGCTGCTGGCGGAGCAGCAAAAACGCCCCGCCGAGGCGGCCTACCGCTTTGCCACTGCGGCAAAAGTTGCGCCGGACAACATTGACGCGCTATATGCCGCCGGAGAATCCCTCAGACGGCTGGGCCGATGGAATCAGGCGGCACGGGTGGCCAGCCGCATTCTGGTGCTGGATCCGGAACACAAATGGGCCAGACGGGTAACGGAAATGATCGAAAAACGCAGGCCCGCCCCGACGGGAAAATAACCGGTACGTCTCCGGCTACCAGATCACCGTGGCGTCGGTGGCAAAAATTTTTTCCACCAGCTCCCCCCACGACATCGGCCTGGCACCTGCGGGCATGTGATCACACAGGGTCGATTTTTCACACACCACGTAAGCGCCGCCGTCCAGTTCCCGCGCGGGTGGGCGACCCAATACCGCCACCACGGGAGACGTTCCCTGCGCCTGCTGGGCGTGAATCACCTTCAGGGCGTTGGGGTCGGACGGGTTTCTCAGGATATGCAATACGCTCACGACAACCCCCCTATGGAAAGACCATGATCTGCTCGGCTGATGCCATCATGCGGGCCACCTGGTGATCGTCCACGGCAATCACCTCTACGGGCGAGCCGTCCAGGTCATATTGGGCAACCGCATCGGTGTGCACGTGAAACGGCGTGCCCCACTCTGCATAAATATCCAGATGGTTTTCGATCATCTCCCCGTCCACCAGATCGTCCACCTCGTCGGTGAGCACCCGGGCCGCTGGCCCCACCAGCACCAGTTTCAGTTCACGCTCCCCCACGGACAGCCCCATGCCCATGCGTAGCGCTTCCGCCGTGACACCACTTTGGGCCGGGTCGGCATAGATCGCGATGAGAAGTGTTTCGCTCAAGTCAGGTTCCTAGTTAAACGACACAAACCGGTCGCACCCGTCGATGATGCCGCCCAGGGCGGAAAGGCCGCCAAACACCGCGTCGGCATCCGGTTCCACCCCGCGGGGTTTGCCGCCATAGGCGCAAACAAACAGCTTTACACCGTCTTTTCCCAAGGTTTTCAGGTTTAGATTAAGGTAGTGGCGGGTGCCTTCGTCGATCAGGTAGAGGTACACGTCCACGCCCTGCTCTATCGATGCCCGCGTAAGCGCCTCCACATGGGCAAAATCGCCCCGGTCCGGGTGCGAGGAAACCAGGATCCCCAGTTTTTTGCCGCGAAGGTCGGTCATTGCGCTATCGGGAGGCTACGGGGTCCCTACTGGGAAGCCTTGTGATCCGCCAGAAACTTTTCCAGCCCCAGATCAGTGAGCGGATGCTTCATGAGCTGCTTGAGCACGCCCAGCGGCACCGTGGCGATATGCGCCCCCATACGGGCCGCATCCAGCACGTGCAGCGGATTGCGTACGCTGGCGACAATTACTTCGGTGGTGTACTGGTAGGCAGCGTAGATATCGAGGATCTGCTCCACCAGTTCCATGCCGTTGTGGCTGACATCGTCCAGGCGGCCGACAAACGGCGAAACGTAGGTGGCGCCGGCTTTTGCGGCAAGCAGCGCCTGGGTGGGAGAAAAACACAGGGTGACGTTGGTTTTGATCCCTTCCGCCGCAAACACGCGGGCAGCTTTGAGCCCTTCGGCAATCAGCGGCACCTTGATGACGATATTGTCGTGTATTTTGGCCAGTTCCCGCCCTTCCTTGAGCATACCGTCGGCATCAATGGCCACCACTTCGGCGCTGATGGGGCCGTCTACGATGGTGACGATTTCCTCAATCACCTCGCGGAATGGACGGCCGCTTTTGGCAATCAGGGAAGGGTTGGTGGTCACACCGTCCACCAGTCCGTACGACACGCCCTCGCGGATCTCGTCCACCAGCGCCGTATCCAAAAAGAATTTCATGAGCCATCGCCTTTCATCAATATCATCAAAAGTCGGGAAACGGCGTCTTTTTCCCGCCCCTGCACACCACACGCACCCGGGTCAGCCGTCAAAAAACAATAATCCATATTGTACCCGATTTTGCGCGGACGGATGGGGCCGGAATTCAGGGCGTTTTGCGGGAATATGCGTTGGCGCAGCGGTCACTGCAAAAGTGGACGGTCTTGCCGCCGTGGGTGCGGGTAATGGCGCCTGTTTTCGGGATATAGGTTTTGCAGACCGGATCCTGCACCAGTTTGCCGCCGCCCGCTTTGCTTTTTGCCCCCGCCGGGGGGCGCAAACTCCGGACGATCAGCCACACGGTGGCCACAAGTATCGCTGCCAGAATCAATACACGCATAAAACCGGCCCCGCCCGGCGAACCGGGACCTCCCTATTTCATCAAGTCAAACAAGGCGCGAGCATCCGGCAACAGCGGGTGATCCTCCGGCACCTTGTCGATGAACGTTTTCAATGCAAGCTTGGCCTGCACAATCTGGTTCAATTCCACGTAACACTGTGCCAGGTAATAGCGCGCATCGTGAATGCCCGGTTTGATGTCTACAAATATGCGCCACTCGTCCGCCGCCTGCTGCCACTTGCGCTGATCCTGATAGAGCTTTGCCAGATCGGCCCGGGCCGGGTAATACTCGGGCACCCGCTGGATGGCCGCCCGATATGACGCTTCGGCACCGACCACATCGCCCATGCGTAGCTGAATCCGCCCCAGGTTGTGCAGGGAAAAGTGGGGCGTGGCATAGGCCGACAGCTCCGACGCCCTGGAAAACATGGCCATCGCACCGTTCATATCCCCCAATTTTTCCAGGATATTGCCCAGATAGTTAACGGCCTCGCCATGTTCCGGGTTCACCTCGATCAGCTGCTCCATCATCTCCCGCGCCTTCGGGTAGTTCTGCTGCTGAAAATGGGTATGCCCCAGGGCAAACAGCAGAGACTCGTTTTTCGGGGAGATTTTGATGCCCTT
>CBDUXI010000077.1:0-11023 GCA_965371175.1 uncultured bacterium | reverse complement strand
CGTCGTTCATTTAGAACCACTAAATTCTCTCCTCACGCCTTGCCTGGCACCATTTTGGGCAGCAACGCCACCACCGCCGTTTGTGTTGACAGGCCCTATATTTCTCCGTTCAGGCTGGTCAGCACGTCGACACCGGTATCGGTGACCAGCAGGGTGTGCTCAAACTGGCCGGACAGGGAGCCGTCTTTGGTAATCACCGTCCAGTTGTCTTTCAGCACTTTGATGGCGGGTTTGCCCAGGTTGATCATCGGCTCGATGGTAAAGGTCATGCCTGTGCGTAAGGTAAAGCCGCGCCCCGGTTTGCCGTAGTGCAGGATTTGCGGTTCCTCGTGAAACTGGCGGCCAATGCCGTGGCCGCAGTATTCGCGCACCACGGAGCAGCCTTCCCCTTCCGCGTAGTGCTGGATGGCATGACCAATATCACCCAGGGTGGCACCGGGCTTGACTGTGGCGATGCCGCGCTTCAGGCATTCGTGGGCGACGGCGGCGATCTTCTGACCTTTTTTTCCCACCTCGCCCACAAAGAAGGTTTTGGAGGTATCCCCAAAAAATCCGTCCAGGGTGGTGGTGATGTCGATGTTGACGATATCGCCATTTTTGAGCGGCTTTTTTGCAGGGATACCGTGGCACACCACCTCGTTGGGCGAGGTGCAGATGCTCTTGGGAAAACCGTAATAATTGAGGGGCGACGGATACGCGCCGTGATCGGAGATAAACTCGTGGCACACGCCATTCAGGTGCTCGGTGGTTACCCCCGGCTGGATGTACGGCTCGATCATTTCGAGCACCCGCGCCGCCAGGTTGCAGGTGGCCCGCATCTTTTCGATCTCTTCGTCGTTTTTGATGTGGATCATGACTCGGCTACCCTTTTGGGTGCGGCGATGCACCCCTGACCGTACAGCATACCGGGCACCTTCGTTTGCGTGCAAACGCCGGGGGCGTGAGCTGGCTGGATTCGCGCTAGCTGGACCGGGTAGCCGCGCCGCGCTGCTGTTCCTCTTCCACCAGCACCCGGCGCAGCACCTTGCCGACAATGGTTTTGGGCAGGTCGTCCCGGAATTCGATCTCTTTGGGCACCTTGAATTTGGCCAGATGCTCGGCGCAGAAATCGATAACCTCTTCCTCCGTGGGCCGCTCGCCATCGGCGGCGACCACGTATGCCTTGATCTTCTCACCCAGAAAATCGTCCGGCAGGCCGACGACCACCGCTTCGCTGATTTTCGGGTGGCGGAACAGCACCTCTTCCACGTCGCGGGGGTAGACGTTTTCGCCCCCGGTTTTGATCATGTCTTTTTTTCTGTCCACCAGATAGAAGAAGCCGTCTTCGTCCATGTACGTCATGTCGCCGGTATGGAGCCAGCCGCCTTTCAGGGTGGCAAGCGTCTCCTCGGAGCGGTTCCAGTAGCCGCGCATGACCTGGGGGCCTTTTATTACCAGTTCGCCCACTTCGCCCGTGGGCAGCACGGTTTCGCCGTCTTCCAGGCTCACCACCTGCGCGTCGGTGTTCGGGAACGGCAGGCCGATGGCCCCCTTTACCCGCTTGCCGCCGATGGGGTTGGCGTGGGTGACCGGCGCGGCTTCCGACAGGCCGTACCCCTCCACCACGGTGGCGGAGGTAAGCTGTTCAAACCGTTCCTGCACGTCGGCCTGCAACGGCCCCGCACCGCTGATGCAGGCGCGGATGGACGACAGGTCGTGCTTGCCCGCATCCGGGTGGTTGCCGATGGCCAGATACATGGCCTGAATGCCGGGAAACAGGGTGGGCTTGTATTTGGCAATGGTCTTCAGCACTTCCAGCGGATGAAACTTGGGCAACAGGATCAGCTCGGCCCCGGTCAGGATTGCCAGATTCATGCAGGTGGTCATGCCGTACACATGAAAGAACGGCAGCACCGCCATGATGCGCTCTGCGCCGTCCTGTACATCCGGTATCCACTGGTGGCATTGCATGGTGTTGGCCACCAGGTTTTTGTGGGTCAGGATCACCCCTTTGGGGACACCGGAGGTGCCGCCGGTGTATTGCAACAGCGCCACATCGTCGCCTTCGGGCTTTACTGCGGGCGTGTCGGTGCCGGCATTTTGCACCAGTTTTAAAAAATCGTAATCGGGCGGGTGCTTGTCAAACGACACCCACATGCCGTCTTTTCTGGCCTTGAGCGGGTAGAGCCAGCGCAAAAGCGTGGGCAGATAGTCGCGCACCCCGCAGTAGATGACCGCATTTAACGGCGAGCCAGCCATCATGGGCGTCACCCGTTCGCGGAAGATATCCAGCGTTACCAGTACCGTGGCGCCCGAGTCCTTCACCTGAAAGTCCAGTTCTTCGGTCATGTACAACGGGTTGGTCTGCACCACCACGGCCCCGGCTTTGAGCGCCCCGTAATAGGCAATGACCGCATGGGGCACGTTGGGCAGCATGATGGCCACCCGGTCGCCCGCCTTCACGCCCAGGCCGCCCAGGGCGTTGGCAAAGCGCGTGGTCAACTCGTCCAGTTGGGTATAGGAGATCCGGTTGCCATAAAAATTGATGGCCGTGTGATCACCGAAGCGTCTGACCGAGTCCGCCAGAAAGGCGGTGAGCGGCTGATCGGGAATGTCGATGTCGTGGGGGACACCATCGGCGTAGCTCTGGTACCAGGGGCGCTCCATTGACTCTCCTTGTCGCAGGTCCATAATCATAGCGTTTTCTTATCGGATAGTTACGCCCCGGTATACAGGGTACGCGGCAACTTCAAGATTTCAGAGGGGGTTTACATGGGCCAGCCGATCAAACGCGACCCGCGCCTGGTGCCGTTATCGCACGATCATCACACCGCCCTGGCCCGCGCACGGGACGTGACCCTGGCGCTGGACGGCGTGGTAGAGCAAGACCTGGACAAGCTGGCCGCCCGCCTGTCCGATTTTTTTGAAAACGACCTGATCCGCCACTTTGAGCAGGAGGAGAAATACCTCCTGCCGCCGTTTATCGCACGGGTGGGGGCCGACCACAAACTGGTGCAGCAGGTGCAACGGGAACACGCCGCCATCCGTGCCCATGCCGCAAAGCTCAAGGATGCGTCATTGCCAGTGGCCGAACGGCTGAATGCGTGGGGCACAGCCATTCGTGACCACGTGCGCTTTGAAGAGCGGGAGTTGTTTGCCGCCATGCAACAGGAGTTGTCGGAAGACGAACTCACCGTCATCGGCGAGCAGCTGACGCGGGAAGGCCCCGCCTGTCCGGCGTAAACTGCGAGGGCGCTACGCCGTCGGCGGCGGTCCGCCGAACACCTTTTCCAGCAGCGGCTTTACTTCGCCTTTTTTTTCCATCTCGTCCAGCACGTCGGTATCGGCGTAAAACTCACCGCCGATGAACACCTTGGGCAGGGTGGGCCAGTCGGTCATCTGCGAGAGCATCTCACGCTTGGCCGGGTTTTCCAGGGCGTTGATGACCTCGAACGGGTAGCCGTATTTGGCAAAAAACTGGATGGTCTCCACGGTAAAGCCGCACATGGGCATCTGCTTGGTGCCTTTGCCGTAGATGACGATTTTGTTGTCGGTGATTTCTTTTTTGATTTCGGCTTCGATTTCAGCGGACATAGCGAAAGTTCCTGATTATATTTTCGTACGGGCGGCCTGGTCTGCGGCGGCCTCGTCCGGAGTTTGGGTTTTGAGTTCCATGGCGTGAATACGCCCGTCTTCCATGGGGGCCTTTAGCACCTTGTGCATCGTGCGCCGCCGGTCCAGGGGGTTTTGCCCCTCAAACGCAGTGGAGACGATGCGCACGTTGTAGTGATCCCGGGTGCCGGTCAGGTCGGTGATGGTCACCTGGGCGTCGGTCAGGGTGTCACAGATGATCTGTTCGAGTGCATCGGGCGGTATCATGTGGTGTCCTTCAGTCGTTGACGGTCATTACCGGTTCAATTGTGCTACGGGGGTGCGGTGCCGGGCAACCGGCAGATGACTTGTCCGACTGGCGGGAAGCTGGGAGAATGTGCCGTTATGCACGACAACCCGCTTAAATTTGCACCATCGGCCACGGTTCCCCAACCGCTGGATGCACCCATGCACACGCTGGCCGGGGTGCGGGTGCGGGTGCAGAACATGGGTTGCCGGGTCAACCGCTATGATGCGGCGCAGATACGCGCCGAGCTTGCCGCCGCCGGGGCCGAGTTGGTCGAGACGGAAACCGCGCCGTGCGATCTGTTTGTACTGAACACCTGCACCGTGACCCATCAGGCCGACAGCGAAGCCCGGCGGCTGGCCCGGCGGGTAAAAAGGCGGCAGCCGGAGGCGCGGGTGGCGTTTACCGGCTGCTATGCCGAGGTGGCACCGGAGGCGGTGGCCGCCCTGCCGGAGGTGGATCTGGTGGTGGGCAACCGGCACAAGCCACAATTGGTGCAGCGCCTGTCCGGCCTGATGGCGGGGGTACCGGTCCCGGTGATCGAAACGCCGCCCGTACTGTTTGGCGCCGGGGCTGGCCCGTTGCCGGATCAGGGGGGCGATACCCGCTTTTTTTTGAAGGTGCAGGAGGGGTGCAACGTGGCCTGCGCCTTTTGCATTATTCCGGCTGCCCGTGGCCGCTCCCGCAGCATGACGCCGGACGACGTGGTGCATACCATCCGGCAGGCACAGGCCGCCGGGTACAGGGAAGTGGTGCTGGCCGGCATCCACCTGGGGGGGTACGGTGAAGAGCTGTCTCCCGCCCACGATTTTTGCGACCTGCTTGAGGCGGTACTGACACAGACCACCATGCCGCGCATCCGCTTTGGCTCGCTGGAGCCGTGGGGGCTGTCCGACCGGTTTGTGGAACTGTTTGGCGCACACGACCGGCTGTTGCCGTTTTTACACCTGCCGTTGCAGTCGGGTTCGGCCAGTGTGCTCAAGCGTATGCGGCGCCCGTGCACCCCGGAATTTTACCGGACCCAGGTGCAAAAAATTCTGGCGGCAAAGTCCGACCTGTTTTTATCCACCGACGTCATGGCCGGTTTTCCCGGTGAGAGCGATGCGGAGTTCGAGGCGACTGTAACGTTCATCCGGTCGCTGCCGTTTTGCCACCTGCATGTGTTTCCGTATTCCGTGAGGAGCGGCACGGTGGCGGCAAAGCTGGACGGGCAGGTGGACCCGAAAGTACGCACGGCGCGTACCCACCGGCTGATTGACCTGTCCGACGGGTTAATGCAGCGGGCGCTGGCAAAACAGGTGGGGAAGGTAACCGATGTGCTGGTGGAGGCCGCAGGCAAGGGGCACACCCACAACAACTATCCGGTGGTGCTGCAAGGGACTGCGGCAAGCCGTGCGGGAGCGGTGGTGCGGGTGCTCATTACCGGCTGCGACGCACGCACGGTGTATGGGGAACCGGTGGCCTAAAGGCCTTTGGTCACCACCGACTGACGTCGCAGGATCAACTGATCAAGCTCTTCCAGAATCGTCGGGATATGCGCCGACAGGCGGTGATCGCCGCCTTCGATTTCCATCAGCCGGGAGCCGGGAATGCGCGCTTTAAGCTGTTGTGACACCACCAGGGGCACCGCTTCGTCTTCGCTGCCGTGGACGATACGCACCGGGCACGGCACGTCCAGATTGCCCTCCCGGGGCGGCTCGCTGATCATGGCGTCTTCAAAAAACGCGTTGTCCAGCCGGTAGTGTCTGTTTCCGTCATAGGCGTCCGGCACGTTGATAAAGCCGTTCTGTTGTAATTCTTCCAGCGTATCGGGCGGCAGGGTGGCCAGCCTGCGGCTGATGAAATCCACCGCCGGGGCGATGAGCAGCAGGCCGTCGGCGGCGAGCTCTTTTTTGCGGATTAGCTCCAGGCCAATCCACCCCCCCATGCTGGAGCCAACCACATACAGGGCCTGCCCTGGTGCGCGCACCTGATCGATGCAGCGGGCGGTGTCCCGCATGGCCTCAGACACCCGAAAGTTGTGAAAGTCACCGTCCGACGCCCCGTGAGCCAGATAGTCAAAACGCAGGCAGGCGTGCCCCTGCTCGCGGGCAAACCCGGCTACGGCCATGGCCTTTTCGCCAATGTGGATGGAACGGAATCCGGGTAAAAAACAGATGAGCGGGCCGCTGCCGGGCCGGTAGCGGCCGAACAACATCTCGCCGTCCTCCCGCATGTGGGTGAAGACGATTTCTTCAGGTTCGGGTGGCATCAATCAGTGACTCCAGACGGGTTAACAGCAAAATGACATCCATGGGGTCCGCCTTTTCTCCGGGCCGGGTACGCGGGATCAGTTCGGTAATGCCGTCCCATCCGGAATGCTGGCACCAGCGTTTTTCCCCGGTGGCAAACAGGTCACGGGCGCGGCTGGACAACACGGTATCCACGGCGCGGCTACGCATGAGGATGATGCGGTGCAGCCACTCCCGTCGTAATGCGCGGGTGGCGTCCGTTCCCCACTCAGGGGTTCTGAGCTGCTGCTCCAGCGCCAGAAACGGCAGCAGCTTGAATACCGCCTGATTGGCGGCAAGGCAGCGGGAAAGAGGTATTTTACGCCGAACTCCGGCATCCAGCGCCACTCCGCAACGGGCCAGCACCGGCATGGCACACAGCCGTGCGGCATTTTTTGCGGAAAGCCCCATGGCCATGGCGTCGGATTTGCCCACGCACAGGGCGTTAAACGGCGCTTCTACGGATATCTGTTCCGCCATTTTGGCGAAGCGGACAAAGTGGCTGCGCTGCTCTTTCAGCCACTCCCCCGAAAAATCGCTGACGGGTCGCAATCTGAGCAGCTCTTCGGCAAAGTGCTGCAAATGCCCCTGTAGTGCCACCTGCATACGCACGGCGGCACCCTGGTCGGGCACTTCGTTCCAGATGGCGGTTCGCAGTTTGTCCGCGCCCAGCAGATGGTCTGCGGCAAACAGGCCGTGGGCAACGGCCACCGGGGTGGCGGTGGCAATCAGGTCTTCCAGGTGGCTGATGGCAAACAGCCCGAACCGGTCCACCAACCGGCCTGCCGCCCCCGTGTGGGCGATTTTTTCGGCCAGCGGGTGGTGGCCGATGGCATCGCCAAAGCGCGTGACGATCCGTTTGGGGAAATAGCTGGACAGCAGTTCCTTGCCGAGCGGGGAGTGCCCGGCAAATACGGCTGCGTCCAATGCCGCCTTGATGCGGTTTTTTTCGTGCCCCACCAGCACGGCAAGCTGCGGCCTCAGAAGCAGTGTGTCGACCCGGTCTGCTGCAAAATCCGGGTGGGCTTCCGGGTCGATATGTCCGCTTGCAACCAGCCGTTCCACCAGTCGGTACGGGCGGGAGGGAAATATTTCGGCCTCCTGCCCTGCAAGGGTCAGGGTGCGGGACTGGGCTTCGTTGTCCGCCAGGCATTGTGCGGATACCTCTTCCCCCATGCTGGAAAGCAGCCGGTTGCGGGCGGACAGGTCCGGGGCATTGGGGACGCGGGCCAGCAAAATTTTCAGGTTGACCTCCCGGTCCGACATGGCCACCCCGCCCGAGTTGTCGATGGCGTCGGTATTGATGCGCCCGCCGCCCCGTGCATACTCGATGCGTCCCTCCTGGGTGAACCCCAGGTTGCCGCCTTCGCCCACCACCTTGCAGCGCAAATCTTCTGCGTTGACGCGCACCGGATTGTTGACCGGGTCCTGGGCGTTTTCGTGGCGCTCAAACCCGGCCTTCACATAGGTGCCGATACCGCCGTTGTAAAGCAGGTCGACCGGGGCGGTGAGGATGGCCCGGATCAGCGCCTCGCCGCTTAACGGCGAAGGCTCAATCCCCAGAGCCTTGGCCGCCTCCGGCCCGATGGGTATCTGCTTGGCGGCGCGAGAAAAAACGCCGCCGCCTGTGCTGATTTTGCCGAAGTCGTACTGATCCCAGCCGCCCCGTGCGGCAAACAGGCGGGCGCGCTCCCTGTACGCGGTTTCCGGATCCGGATTGGGATCCAGAAAAACGTGCTGGTGGTTAAACGCGCCGATCAGCTGCACGGTACGACTTTGCAACAGGCCGTTGCCGAACACATCGCCACCCATATCGCCGATGCCCGCCATGGTGATCGGGTCTTTGTTCGGGTCGATCCGCAGGGCGGCAAAGTGGTGGCGCACGCACACCCACGTGCCACGGGCAGTGATGCCGTATTTTTTATGGTCATAGCCGTTGCTGCCGCCGCTGGCGAAGGCATCTCCCAGCCAGAATCCGGCGGCCTCGGCCTCGGCATTGGCCAGGTCGGAAAAGGTGGCGGTGCCTTTGTCGGCGGCCACAACCAGGTACGGATCGTCCGCATCCCCCTCCGCCACACGAATCCCTTTGGGCGGGACGCTCCGGTCCCCGTCCATGTTGTCCGTTACCGACAGCAGGGCGCGGATGAATGCCCGATACTCGGTTTTGGTGAACGCCTCCCCGGCACCGCCCCGGATGATAAACCCGCCCTTGGCACCGTTGGGGACGATGATGCTGTTTTTGACCAGTTGCGTTTCCATCAACTCCAGCACCTCGGTGCGGAAGTCGGTCATCCGGTTAGAAAGGCGCAGGCCACCCCGGGCAATGGGGCCGCCCCGCAGGTGCACCCCTTCCACGTGCCGCCCGTGTACAAAAATTTCCCGGTACGGGCGAGGCACCGGGGCAAACGACAGGTCCAACGGATTGACCTTGATGGCAATGGGGGCCCCCGGCTCCCGTACAAAGGCGTTGGTGCGGGTACCCGCCAGAATCAACGCGGCCAGCGAGCGGAACCAGCGGTCGTCCGAAAGATTCTGAACATCGTTCAGTTGTTCGAAAAAGACCTTTTTGGCGAGGGTTTCCTGAGCGGACGACGGCGGATCGTGATGGGCGACAAACAGGCGGTAGAGCGCCGCCGCCACCTGCGGGTGAGCGTTCAGGGTGTTGGTGATGCTGCCTTTGGATGCGCCGGGAATCAACTGCCTGAGGTGGTTACGCACGGTAATCAGGGTGGATATCGCATCAATATGCAGACCGGCGGACAGCACCAGGGCGTTGGCCGGGTCGTTGTCGGCCAGATCGCCCAGAACGGTCTCCAGCGCCTCGGCAATGCGGGGCAGTGCGTCTGCGTGCAGGGACATCGGGTAGGTGCAGTGCAGGGTGGTCAGGTGGACCGGCGTATCGCCCGGAAAGTCGACCACCACCTCCTTGAGGGCCGGCAGGTCAAAGTTCTGGACGATGGTGACCAGGCTGCCCAGCGGTACGGGCAAGGCGGTGAACATGTGGATGTTGACGCCGTCCGTGACCGATTCCAGCCGTACGTGGGGGCGTCCATCTGCACGTACCCTCTCCAGCACCCTAAGGTCCGAAACGAACGTCTCGGGCGGGAACAGTTCGGTATACAGGCGTGGCACCGTGGCCAGCGCCTCAATCGCGTGAGGCAGATCGGGTCCGGAATGGCTTGCCCGCACCGATGCACGCGCCCGGTCGTACCAGGTAATGGCGCATTCCTGCACGGCCTGTCGCAGGTTTTCGAGGGTATATTCCGACTGGCCGTTGGGCCGGGTGCTGATGAACATCAGCAGGTTGGGGCCGACCCCCACGTTGTAGTGATGCACCGGCTCAATCCCGCTGGCGGCTACGGCTTCCAGCAGGTTTTTTTCCACCTGATGGTTGTAGCGCACTGCCGCCATCACCACCAGCGCCAGACGGATGGCACCGGGTTTTGGCGTCCACATGAACACCTGGGTCTGTTCCGGCGTACCCATTTCGATGATGGCAAGCAGGGCGGGAAGCAACTCTTCCGGCGATATCGACAGCAGCACCGGCTTGGGGATGCGGTCGAACAGGGTGCGGACCTCACGTGCCAGATAGGCCGAGCGGGTGAGTTCCGGGGCGCGGCGGATCTGCTCCCACAGGCGGCTTAAATACGGTATCTGGCTGGCGTTGGAGTGCCGGGCCGCGCGGGAAAAATAGCCCAGCAGCGTGGCACAGATCAGCTGGTTGTTTTCCTTCCAGCAGATCCGCACCACCTCCAGTTGGGCGGCACCGTATAAAAAGCGTTGGGCGTGGGGCAGGTACAGCCATTCGATTCCGGCCTTTTTTGCGGCCCCGATGGCGTCCAGATCGCCGGAAAGGCCCGGTGCCACCCGGTTTAAGATACGCAGGTTGGACATGATGCCGAGCCGCTGGCCGTTTAACGACATGCCGAACGACAGGTATTTGCCGTCGCGCATCCAGCCCAGCAGGGCGGACGCTTCCGGGTTGTCCTTGGCCAGCCCTTCGGCTGCGCGCAGGAGTATCTGGTTCATGTCGGAAAAATCGCGTACCGAAATATCGACCGCCTGCACGATACCGTTCAGGTCATTGAAGAGGGCCTTGCCGTCCGGCACCAGCGTGGCCGACACGTGCAGGGAGATGAGCATTTCGTTGCCCGTGGCGCAGTCGTCCGGCGCACAGATGTCGGTGACCCGCCCTTCCCCATCGTGGGTGGCGCAGACCACCGCCGCATACTGGCCGATGGGCTGGATGCCCCGCTGGGACAGATAGACCTTGATGCCGTCTAAAAAGAACGCCTGATCGGGACAGCGCACGGCGTACACATGCCGGTGCAGATCGCCTTCGGTGATGGTGCGCCAGTGCACGCCGACCCGTCCGTCCTGCTTCCGGACCAGTTCGGCGAAGTCTTCCAGAAGGGGGTCGAACACCGCTTTGGGGATGCTGCTGCCCTGCCCGCCGAGGGCGGCTTCAATCAACGGGACAAGTTTGTTGTGGAGTCTGGTCATAAAGGCCTGTGCGTAGCATACCCCGGCTTTCGGGCGGTCACTTTACTCATTCACCTGATGATAACAAGCGGCGTGCGCGGTTTCATCCTGGAGTGTGATTTGTTGGAAGAATCGGGCATACCTGCGTGGCGGATCGGTTTCCCGGTTTTTTTCGGCACGTTCACAAAAAGGCATTAGTTAAGGAGGCGATCCCACCACGGTCACGCATACCGGTCGTTTTTTTCGTGGCCCGTCGAACTCGCACAGAAAGATGTTTTGCCAGCGGGACAGGCCGGGGGCACCGTCGATGACGGGGATGGTTTCGGACGGGCCTACCAGCCCGGCCTTTAAATGGCTGTCGCCGTTGCCGTCCTGGGCGTCGTGCAGCCAGACG
>CBDUXI010000076.1:0-11332 GCA_965371175.1 uncultured bacterium | reverse complement strand
ATCAATGCCGCCAGCGAGCCAAACCCGAAGGTGATCTTCTTCTTGATACTCATGTCGTTTAAAATACTCATCACATAACCCCTTTGCTTGTTCCCATATCCCAAATTATGTCGCCAGGGAACGGCCCGGCCGATCCCACCAATCGTTTTGATACCGTCGTTCGATTGTGCGTTACGGTTGGCTCCCCATCCCCCTGATCGTTTCCGATCGTCCCATCCCCCATCCCCCGTCGCCCCAAACGTAACCCCAATCATTTTTCTGCACCCGACCGACGGTTTGTCGGCCAGGGTGGTGGACGCATGACTTTTGTCATACTGTCCACGTAAAGTCCTATTCGGAGGCGGGGGGAAAAAGGTTAAGTGTTTTTTAAACGTTTTTCCTGAGAAGCCCTCAAGTTTTTGGCGCGGCCCACTTTAGGACAAAAAAAGGCCCCGAACCGTTTCCGGTTCGGGGCCTTTTAATTGCGCCTGTTCCGTTATTTGGACTTGGCGCCCTTGCGGCTCTGTTTGGTATCGCTGGCTTTTGAGACCGTCTCCGTCGTGGCCTCCGGGGCGGCTTCGGCAGTCGTTTCCGGAGTGGCCTCGGCGGTTGCCTCCGGAGCCGTCTCGGCAGTCGCTTCCGGAGCCGCGTCAGCGGTCACTTCCGGGGCGGCTTCGGTTGACTCCTCCGATGCAGCGTCCGCTTTCTTTTTGGAGGTGGCGCCTTTTTTTGCTTTCGCCTTCCCGGCCAGTGCCTTCGCGCCCGCAGTGCCCATCTTCTGCAACTGATCGTGGGACGGGATGTGCGGCTGGGTGTGGTTGAGAATCTCTTCCATGTCGACAAACATGACCAGACGGTCATCCAGCTTGCCCAGTCCGGTGATGAACTTGATGTTGACCTGATCGGAAACCTCCGGGGTCTCCTGCATCTGGTCCAGGGTGAACGAAAGCACGTCGTTCACCTGATCCACCACCGAACCGATGACACGGCCAGCCACCTGGGTGACGATGATGACGCTCAGTTCGTCATATTCCTTTTCCATCATGCCAAACTGGCTGCGAACATCCACCACCGGGATGACCACGCCACGGATGTTGACCACCCCCGACACCCACGCCGGGGAGTTGGGCAGCGGCGTGGGCCGCTGGTAACCGATGATCTCCTGCACCGTTAAAATGGGAATGCCGTACTCTTCACTCCCCAGGGCGAAGGTCAGGAATTCCTGGGTGTCAATATCCAGGGCGGAATTGTGTGTACCGATCGTTTCTGTTGCTACGCTTGCCATGGTATGCCTCTCCTTCATCTAAACAAATTTGACTGGGGCGAAACTAAAAAAACAGACAGACCAAGACCCCTTTCCCGAAAGATCCGTCACTTAACCTTGATCGGCCCAAAGTTTCCGATCTTTAGAAATTGTTTTGATCAGGCAAAAAAAAAAGGCCCCGGAAGTCCGGGGCCTTTCGTTATTTTTTCCCGGCGTGCCGGTCTATGAGGCTTTACGCAGCCGCCGCTTCCAGGTCCATCCCGCACAGCACCCGCTCCATGTCCAGCAGCATGACCAGTCGGTCATCCAGCTTGCCCAGTCCGGTGATGCAGTCGGTACGCACCTTGGCCGAAACCTCCGGGGTGCTCTGCATCTGCTCGGTCGAGAACGCCAGCACATCGTTCACCTGATCCACTACGGAGCCGATGGTACGGCCGTTGATCTGGGAAACGATGATCACGCTCAACTCGTCATACTCTTTTTCTTCCATGCCGAACTGCTTGCGGATGTCGACCACCGGAATGACCACGCCACGGATGTTCACTACTCCGGACACCCAGTCAGGTGCATTGGGCAGCGGCGTGGCTTTCTGGTAGCCAATGATCTCCTGCACGTTCAGGATGGGAATGCCGTACTCTTCGTCGGCCAGACCAAAGGTGAGAAACTCATGGGTTTCCACATCTGCCGTCTGCTCGTGGCCGGGTGTGACGTCTACTACTTCGATTTCCTTGCTCATGGTCAATCTCTTATCGTCAAATGCGGTGAACGGAATGTAATTGAGCGCCTCCCACGGGGCGCGCACCTTAAAGCCTGCTCTTTATATTGTTTGCAACCGGATCCCCGGCGGCAACAAAGCTATCGTTAGACTCCTGTCGGCAGATTTGGCGAAATCTTAATGTTTTTCCGGGGTGGATTGGGGGGTTACCGGCTTGAGACGGGTGTGCGGAGTGCCCCCCGGTCCGGCTCGTCCAGGTGTGCCAGCAGGCTTTGGCGCACCCGGTTTTTCAGGTCGATGGCCCCGTGCCAGCCTTTTTCCCGTGGCTGCACCGGCGGCAGAAAAGTGACCGATAGCGGCCCTTTTGTCGGAAACCACGAGTTTGCCCGCAACGTTCGGCGCGCCCCCTGAATGACCACCGGCACGACCGGAACGTGGGCGTTGGCCGCCGCCACAAACGCCCCCATGCGAAACGGCAACAGCCCGGCTTCTGAATAAAATGTGCCTTCCGGAAAAAACAGCAGGGGCGGCCCGGCAGACGCTTCTTCTGAAAGACGTCTGGCATCGGCCAGCCCCTGCACCACATTAAACCGCTCCACAAACGTGACCCGGATGCGGGCCAGGGGGATGCGGGTCAGCAACTGCCCGGTCAGTTCGGCCTTGGCGACAAACCGCACCGGCGATGGCAGGGCGGTGCAGAGCGCCACCGGATCGATATAGCTGGCGTGGTTGGCCACCAGAATATATGGCCCTTCTTTTGGCGGGCAGCTGGCCACCCGGACGGGCGTGCCGCAGGCGCGGGCAAGCACCCGGGCTCCGTAGTGAGCGCACCCCCAGCGAAAGCGGAACGGAGACGGCAGCAACACCAGCAGCCAGAAGATGGGGGCCACCAGGCCAAACACCAGCCACGCGTAAGCGGCATAGACGGTGGCAACCATGCCCGCCCGCGCTCTGTTGGGCAGGGCCGGTTCGCCTTGGGCAAACGGGTATTTTTCCGCCGGGGAAGGCGTTGCATCCGGTAACAGGGGTTCCACCGTGGGCGGGTTTTCCGGGTCGAGCCACGGCAGCAGGTCGCGGCTGGTGCGGGCGGCGGCCAGCAGCCGGTTGGGCAGGCAGACGCCGAACGCACGCTCCACCCGCACAAACAGCTCGGCACGCCCCAGGCTGTCCAGCCCGGCCCCGTGCTCCAGCGGTGTATCCAGCAATACGGGCGGGGGTTCGTCCCCGGCCCCCAACAGCTCTCCGGCAATCTCCGTCACCAGGCCCAGCAGCCGGTCGGCCTGCTCCGGTCGTTTGCCGTTCGGGATGTGTGTGGATTTGTTCAAATACCTTCTGAATATAGACTGCGGGCGGGGAACCTTCGGCGGGATTTCAGATTTTCTCCGACGGTCGCTACAGAAGCGATAAGATGGTAAGTAGATAGACGCATGAAGGGAATTGCAACATGAAGGGAATTGCAAACATAAGCGCACGCAGGGAGTTTTCCCGGTCCGTGCCCGTGTCCTCAGTGCCAGACGGCGTCCCGCAGCCGGGAAGGGGGGTGCGTGGTCGGGGGGGAACCAATCATATAACTAAGGAGTTACGCATGAGAGTACCGCTGCAGGTGACCTTTCGTGACCTGCCTCACTCCGATGCAATCGAGGCGGCCATTCAGGAAAAGGTGGCCAAACTGGAGGAGGTGTTCGACCGCATCATGGGATGCCGGGTGATGGTGGAAGCGCCCCATCGGCACCACAACAAGGGACGGCTATACCATGTGCGGATCGACTTGACCGTGCCGGGCGGGGAACTGGTGGCCAGCCGCTCGCAGGACGATAACCATGCCCACGAGGATGCCTATGTTGCCGTGCGGGATGCCTTTCAGGCGATGCGCAGGCAACTGAAAGACCATGCCCGCAAACAGCGGGGAGAGGTGAAGGCCCACGAAGTGACCGAGGTGGGCGGCGTGGTCTCCGAGGTGTATCCCCACAGGGACCACGGACGCATCGAAACCGCCGACGGGCGCTCCATCTACTTTCATCGCAACAGCCTGTCGAATGGGAATTTCGATGAACTGGAAGTCGGCGCGGTGGTGCGTTTTGTAGAGGAAGCCGGTGAAGAAGGCCCCCAGGCCAGCGCTGTATATTTGTAATCCTTCTTTGCTTCAAAACGTGGGTCTTATCAATAAAGCAGTTTCATAATGTCCCGCGTTGACGGCGGGTACAAAGAAGCCCGCAAGCTTTTTCGCAAAGGGGATCTGCGTGCGGCCTGGGAGCAGGTGGGGCAGGTGCTCAAGTCCAGGGCGGATCACGGCGAGACATTGCATCTGGCGGGGCTGATTCAACTGGCGGCAGGCAATGCCGAACAGGCGGTGGCCTATCTGGAAAAGGCCGCCGCACAGCAACCGGACAGGGCCGAAGTCCAGTTGGACATGGGTCGGGCGTTTTTTTCGCTGGGGGCGATACCGCAGGCGGAGGGTGCGTTTGAACGGGCGGCGTCCCTGAAGCCCGACTTCGCCGACGCCTACCGCCAGTTGGCGGCGGTGGATCAGCACAGACATTCCTACAGCCAGGAGGTTGCGCGGCGGCAACAGGTTGTCCGGTTGCTGCCAAATAATGCGACCGACCAGGACGAACTGGGCAGCGCACTGATCCGCGCCGGACGTACCGAAGAGGCGGTGGACTGCTTTGCGGGTGCGGCAAAACGGATGAAACGGGATGCCGACGTTCATGTTCGCCATGCCGCCGCCCTGTACGCCTGCGCCCGCGCCGACGCAGCGGAAGCCGCTCTGGCCAGGGCGGTAAAGTGTGGCATTAGCGTAGATGAGGCATGTATGCGGCTTGGCCGGGAATTGCACGGCCAGTATGAATACCGGGCGGCTGCGGCCGCGTTCGACCGGGCGATCAAGGCCAACCCGGACAGCAGGCGGGGCCACTTCCGGCTGGGTATCGAACGCATGGCGCTGCACGATTACGCGGGCGCCAGAGCGGCATTTGAGACCTCTCTTGAACGCCAGCCGGATTTTGCAGGTGCCCGTAGCGCCCTGCTGTTTTCATTGTGTTACGACCCGGATTTGCCCCCCGCCGAACTGCTGGCCATCCACCGGCAGCAGGGAGATAAATTGCTGGCCTCCTGCACGCCCCATACCCGGTACGCCAATAACCCGGACCCGGAGCGGGTGATCCGGGTAGGGTATGTCTCTCCCGATTTTCGCCGCCATCCGGTGTCGGCCTTTATTGCCTCGGCCATTGCCGCCCACCGCCCGGAGCAAGTGGAGGTGACCTGCTATGCCAGCGTGGAGAAGCCGGACGGACTGACCCACGCCCTGCAGGGAATCGTGCCCCGCTGGCGGGATATTTTTAAAATCCCGGACGGGCAGGCAGCCGAGCAGATTCGGGCCGACGGCATTGATATTCTGGTGGACCTGGCCGGGTATACATCCGGGGGGCGCATGGGCCTGTTTGCCTTAAAGCCCGCGCCGGTGCAGGTATCCTACCTGGGGTATCCGGCCACCAGCGGACTGTCTACCATCGACTATCGCCTGACCGACCGGGTGTGCAACCCCGCAGAGACCGAGGCGTTTTATACCGAAAAACTGGTGCGGCTGGAGAGCGGCTTCTGTTGCTACATGCCGCCCCCGGATGCCCCCGAACCGGGGCCGCTGCCCGCCAGCCGGAACGGCTTTATTACTTTCGGCTGCCTGTTGAATCTGAACAAGGTGAACCCCAAAGTGATCGCCCTGTGGGCGCGGGTGCTGAAGGCCGTGCCGGACGCAAAACTGGCCGTCTACCGCCATACCCTGCGCGCCGCCCCCAACCGGGAGCGACTGCTCACGGAGTTTGCCGAACACGGCATTGGCCCGGAGCGGCTGACCCTCACCTGGGAAGCCCCGGAAAACGGTGTGTATCTGCTGCGCTATCAGGAGGTGGATCTGGTGCTGGACACGCTGCCGTTTGCGGGGCATACCTCCACCTGCGAGGCCGTGTGGATGGGGGTGCCGGTACTGACCCTGAAAGGGCAGACGTTTGCCGGAAGGTTAAGCGCCGGGGTGAACCGGCTGGTTGATCTGGACGACTTTGTGGCCGACACCGAAGCGGCGTTCGTCGATCTGGCCCGCGCGTGGGCCGGACGGGTGGACGAGCTGGAAAAAATCCGCGCCGGGCTGCGCTCCCGCATGGAAATCTCGCCGCTGGTGGTGCCGGACCCGTTCACCCATAGTCTGGAAGCCGCCTATCGCGACATGTGGCAAACTTGGTGCGCCGATCAGAGTAAATAAGTATTTACTTATTTGACTTCGATTCCGGGCCGGTCAATCCGTGTCGTACCCTGCGGTAACCCATACCGGGATAAAGCGCAGTACGAGCAACAAAAAGCCGGTGGCCCAAAGGAGAGCCGAAAGGCCGATCAGGGTGGGGTAGGCTTGCGGCATGCCCATCGGCCCGATCACCCGGGTGATGGCAGCCAGATTCAGCAGCACGAACGCGGTGACAATCAGCCACGATGACTGGATGGGCCGCCCCGTGTGCCCCAGTGACACGCGCGGCATCATGCCGATCGTTATGACCCCGATCGCCCCCACGGTAAACGCGTGCAGCGCCAGCGACGGGGGCAGCAGCCCGACGCTGGACAGGGCGGTCAGCAAAAACCCGGCAACCACCCAGCCGTACCCCAGATACAGCACCCACAGCATCGGCTGGCTCCAGATTGCCCCGCGGCTCCACCCGGACAGACGGATGCCGTGGGCGGCGCTGGCCGCAAGGCAGATGATGCAGGTAAGCACCGGCAGTCCCAACGGCACGCTGGCGGCCAAAAAAAGAGTGGTGATGGCGGCGGCCTGATCCACTTTGGGCCGTTTTTTCAGTTCCAGGTCCGGCACGGCGCGGGCGAGAAATACCGGGATCATGTGGCCGCCGATCATGGTAATCATCAGCACCATCAGATAGATGGTAAACAAGATGGCCGGGCGTCCCGCCCCCATAATAATGTGTGCGGTTTCCAGGTGGATGAGCAGATTGGCGGACGTCATCAGCAGCAAAATCACGGGGAAGGCCATCGTCCACTTCTGTCCGCCCTTTCGCAGCGGCCCGGCGATTGAAGCGGCAAGCAGGGGCAGAAACAGCAGGTCGACCCCGGCCACCAGCAGGTCCGGTGCATGCGTAAACGGCAGCAGCCGCCCGGCCAGCCACAGGCCAGCCAGGGCGGCAAGCCGGCCACCGGTGGGGGTGGGCACATTGGTCCAGTTGCGTACCGCAGTCAGTAAAAACCCGGCGATGACGGCGGCCCCATAGCCGAACACCATTTCGTGCCCGTGCCAGCGCACGGGAGAACGGTAATAGCTGAAGCTGTCTGCCCCCGTCAGAAATATAATGGCCCAGAGCACAAGCAGGACCACAGCCGCCACCCCGGCCAGCAGGAAGAACGGACGGAAGCCGATGCGAAACAGTGCGAATGCGTTGGGGGAGGCGGGAGAGTCGGTGGAGAGGGGAGGTTGCTGCATGGGACTTTTCCGCCCCATTGTGGACAGGCGGAACCCGTGCTGTCCAGCGGCGGACAAACCCCGTTGTCCGGGCGGGGGAAAAAAAGAGATTCTCCCCGCCCGGAGTGCTGTCAGGCCGGTCTTTTCACCCGCGTCATCAGCAGCACGCCGGAAAGTACCAGCGCCGTGCCAATGAGTTGATAGCTGGTCACCGTCTCCCCCAGTACGGCCGCGCCCATGGCGATGGTGGCCACCGGCCCTACCGAACCCAGGATGGCCGCATGGTCGGCGCCGATGCGGCGGATTCCAGCACTCATCATGAATACCGGAATCACCGTGGCAACGAGGGCCATCACCGCACACAGAACCAGAGCCTGTGACGGCAGAGCGGTCAGGGGCGGTGCATCCGTCAGCAGGTAATGCACCGCCGTCAAGGTGCCGGAAACGGTCATGGCATAGGCGGTAAAGCGGGTGGCCCCGATGCGCCGGATCATGACCGCACTGCCCAGGGTGAACACGGCAAAGCTGACCGCCGCGCCAAACACCAGGGTTGCCCCCAGTGCCGCATTCGGGTTATCCGCCCCCAACTGTTCCTGGCAGGCCAGTGCGATGCCCGCATAGGTAACCGCCAGCACCCAGACCACACTGCCACCCACCGGTCGTCGGTAGAGCAGCGCGCCCAAAAGCACCACCAGGGTGGGGTAGGCAAACAGAATTAACCGTTCCAGCCCGGCAGAGATATACGCCAACCCGGTGGTATCCAGCAGGCTGGAAAGGTAATAGCCGACAAAGCCCAGCCCGATCACGGCGGCCCACTCCCGAACATCCAGCGGGCGGCGTGTCCTGCGCCCCCGGCGGGCGGCCCACAGTGCGGCCAGCACAAAACACGGCAGACCAAACAGCACCCGCCCGGCCATGATGGTGATGGGTTCAATACTGCCCGTTACGCCGTAGGTCAGCTTGACCAGAATGGCCTTGGCCGAAAAGCACACGGTGGCGACGAGTATCAGTGCGATACCCGGAAGGGAAGATGCGATGAATTGATTGTCTTGTCTTGATGCTGCGTTGTCCACAATGCGGTCTCCAGAAGCGGAGCCGTGGACCTCAAGGCGAAGATGCAAACCGACAGCAAACGCGGATGAGATCCGCGGTCTGCGCTGTCACTTTTATTCCAGTATGGGTTTAGTTGGAACGGGAAAGCACGGCAAACCGCAGCGTGGCCATTGTGCGCCAAATACGCATAATGGTTACGTGGGCCGATAGGCCAGCCGGTTTGTGCAGTAAGCCGTACATAAGACTGAACATGCTATCAGCGAAGGGGGGACCCGTCAATCTCGCAGTTTGTGTAATCAGGTGGCGTCCAGAAACGGGCCGGGTGCACAACATTGTGCGGATCAGAGTGGGGGATATGGCTGAAAAAAATCGGGAAAATATGAAAAAAGCGTATGTGTAACAAGCGGTTATGATTGTTTCGATTAAGGTGGCACGGCGCTTGTAACCGTAGCGGCACACAAAGACGCGAAAGCGTCGCCTGCCGATCCACCGCCGGTTCTATTTGGCGCCGGCCGGCCCGCCTGTCGCCAGCACGGGTGGCAGCCCGGCCGGCGCCTTTTTTGTGCCGGAAGGGGGTTAGGGCCTGTTAACAGGCCCTAGTTCAACAGCTCGTCGATCTCGGCCCTGGTGAACTTGCGGTTCATGCGCGCGCCCAACTGGCTGACCACGCGGGCGGCGGCATGACTGCCCAGATGCCCGGCCTGTTTCCAGGTGAGGTCATTGGTGATGCCGTACAGCACGCCCGCGGCATACATGTCGCCCGCGCCGGTGGTGTCGATGGCGTCCACCGATACCCCTTCAATGGGATAGGCGTCGCCCTCGTGCATGATGATGGAGCCGTTCTCGCCCAGGGTGAGCGCCACGTTGGAGGTATGCTGGTGAATCACCTCGGCGCACTCGATGGGCTCGGGCAGACCGACCAGGGCGCGGGCCTCTTCCAGGTTGCAGAACAGCAAATCCACCGGCCCTTCAATCAATTCCCAAAACGCATCCTTGCACAGGGAAATCAGGAACGGGTCGCTGATGGTGAGCGCCACCTTCACCCCTTCTTCCTTGGCGATGGCAATGGCGCGCTCGGCGGCGGCGCGGGTGCCGGGGCTGGAAAACAGGTAGCCTTCCACATAGATGTATTTGGCTTTGGCGATCTCGTACCGGTTTACGTCGTCGGTGGACAGGCCGGTGGAGGCCCCCAGGTGGGTGAGCATGGTGCGCTGGGCGTCGGGGGAGATAAGGATCACGCTGGAGCCGGTGTCGCCCCCGGTGGGTTCCACGTCACAACTGATGCCCAGGTCCTTGAGCTCGTTCAGGTAAAACCGGCCCATCTCGTCCGACCCCACCTTGCAGGCGTAGGCGGCGGCTCCGCCAAAGTCGGCCACGCCCACCACCGTGTTGCAGGCGGAGCCGCCGGAGCAGCGGTTGACGTCCAGCCCGGTCAGCCCGGTCAGAACCTGACGCTGCTGGTCGATTTCCACCAGCGTCATGACGCCTTTTTCTACCCCCAGGGCTTCCAGCAGGTCGTCCTGCACCTGCACTTGCAGGTCCACAATGGCATTGCCAATTCCGTAAACATCGTACGACATAAAAATTAAGTATCCCGGATTCGCTTGGGGTTAATGGCCGCAAAAGTCTCTCGCAACCGTCCGGGTCACTTTACTTACCGGTGCGGTAATGTGCAAACAAAGTAGAAGCCGAAGCATCCCGGCAACACCACCTGACGGATGGCTCGGTGACAATCCCGGCCTGAGCCGCCTATCAAAGCAAAACGGCCGTGCCTTTATTTTCAAAGGCACGGCCGTTTTATTTTCGGCTGCGTGAGAGAGACGTTTTTTACGCGTCGGCCTCCAGATAAATGGCGTGGTCCTTCTTTTTGAACTCTTCCGATTTTTCCTGCATACCGGCCTGAACCGCTTCTTCTGTGGTCAGTCCATTTTCTTCGGCGTAGTCGCGCACCTCCTGAGTGATCTTCATGGAGCAGAAGTTGGGGCCGCACATACTACAGAAGTGGGCGGTCTTTGCCCCTTCGGCGGGCAAGGTTTCATCGTGGTAGGCCACTGCCGTTTCCGGGTCGAGCGACAGGTTGAACTGATCGTCCCAGCGGAATTCAAACCGCGCCTTCGACAGGGCGTTGTCCCGCACCTGTGACCCCGGATGCCCTTTAGCCAGATCGGCGGCATGGGCGGCAATTTTGTAGGTGATGACCCCCTGCTTCACGTCTTCCCGGTTGGGCAGGCCCAGGTGTTCCTTGGGGGTCACGTAGCACAGCATGGCGCAGCCGTACCAGCCGATCATGGCCGCGCCGATGGCGCTGGTAATATGATCGTAACCGGGGGCGATATCTGTCGTGAGCGGTCCCAGGGTGTAGAACGGCGCTTCGTCGCAGTCGGTCAACTGCTTCTCCATGTTCTCCTTGATGAGCTGCATGGGCACGTGGCCGGGGCCTTCGATCATGGTCTGCACGTCGTGCTTCCAGGCGATCTTGGTCAACTCGCCCAACGTTTCCAGTTCGCCGAACTGGGCGGCATCGTTGGCGTCGGCAAGCGACCCGGGGCGCAAACCGTCGCCCAGCGAAAACGATATGTCGTACGCCTTCATGATCTCGCAGGTTTCCTCGAAATGGGTGTAGAGGAAGCTTTCCTGATGATGGGCCAGACACCACTTGGCCATGATGGCCCCGCCCCGGCTGACGATGCCCGCCACCCGCTTTGCCGTGAGCGGCACATAGGCCAGACGCACGCCCGCGTGGATGGTGAAGTAGTCCACCCCCTGCTCGGCCTGCTCAATCAGGGTGTCGCGGAACAGTTCCCAGGTCAGCTCTTCCGGCTTGACCTCCACCTTTTCCAGCGCCTGATCGATGGGCACCGTGCCG